>DATEJC010000261.1:0-5410 GCA_035278345.1 Bradyrhizobium sp.
ACTTGATCAGGTCCCCGATCTCGTCATCGCTGGCGACGTCGATCTTCTGGCCGAGATCGCCGATGGCGACCGCATCCGCGAGATTGACCGCCCGCGACAGGGAGCGGCTGATGCTGATCGCAATCCAGAGCGCTGCAGCGATGGCCAGCACAAGCGACACGACGATCAGGGTGATCACCAGCATCTGCGCGCTGTGCCCCTCGTCCCTCGACTGGACGACCTGGTCGGCCAGCTGCTTCTTGGCGTTGTTGACGTAGGAGCTCATCGCATCGAGCGCGTCCGCCACGACCTTTCGTCCTTCGTTCATCGAACGATCGGTCGCCTTGGCCTTGTCGGTCTTCGCCAGCCGGAAGGTTTCGTCCTGGTAGGCATTCATTTTCGAGTACGCCGCCGCGTACGCATCGAGCAGCTTCTTGCCCGCCTCGCTCGCCAGGGCATAAACCTCGTCCCGCGTCTTCGTCGTCGTTTCGCGAATCTTCGCTGCGTCCGCGACGAACTGTTCGACCTGGGCCTCTGTGGCGAGAATGGCGTTCTTCTCGGCACGGACCTGAAGCAGGATCGCCTTCTCGATTTCGGCCGCCTTCTCCATGCGCTTCACGCGCAAGCTCATGCTCTCGGCATTGGTCATCTGGTCGTTGAGCTTTATGTATGCCGTCCCGCCTGCAACCATGGACAGGAGGATGACGACGCCGAAGGCGCTCGCGAGCTTCGCTTTGACTGTAAATCTCATGTACGGCCCCTACCCCTAAGGTCTCTCTCGAAGACTGGTTTCAATTCAAAATCCGTTCCAGATTCGGAACGATGACAAACTCTTCACGCCACTTGCTGATCGATCGGATGTATTCCGGCTTCCAATGCATGCCCACCCGCGGCGTCTGCTGGACGTCGGCATGGGAGATTTCGGTGACCTCGTAGACCTTATCGGCGGTCAGTCCGACCAGGAGCGGCTCGTTGTCGAGCACGATTTCGATCACGACGATTCTGGTGTCGGGCGACTCATCCGTCTTCGGCATGCCGAACCGGATGCGCAGATCGGCGAGCGGAATGACGTTGCCGCGCACATTGATGACACTCGGCACGAATGATTTGGCTCCCGCAACCATCGTCACCGGCACGGGATCGATGATCTCGCGCACCATCCCCGCATCGAGCGCGAACTTCTCGTCGCCCAATCCGATCATCACGACCTGCATGGCGGCGTCGCCGCCCTTGTTTTCCTGCTTCATGTTCATCACGCGGCCTCACTGAGCTGCTTTTCGGCCTGCGCCTGCGCAAGCGCCACGAGTTGTGCGACATCCAGGATCAGCGCCGCAGTTCCGTCACCCAGGATGGTCGCGCCGGAAAAGATCGTGACGTTCGAGTGCAGCTTCGAGAGCGACTTGATGACCGTCTGGTGATTGCCGATGATCTGGTCGGCAACCAGCCCGACCCGGCTCTCTCCGGTCGAGATGATGATGGTCTTCTGGTGCTGGTCTGGCGAACCGGTGGCCGACAGCGCCTCGCGCAGCCTGAGGAATGGCACCAGGTTGCTGCGCACGTTGAGGAAGTTGCGGCCGCGCGACCGCTCGTCCTCGGCGGTCAGCTCGACACACTCCTCGACCGCCGACAGCGGAATGATGTAGCGGCCCTCGCCGACGCGGATCAGAAGGCCTTCGATGATCGCAAGCGTCAGCGGCAGGCGCAGCGTGACGCTGGTGCCCTCGCCCGGCTTGGTGGTGAGATCGATCGAGCCGCGCATATTCTCGATGGTGCGCTTGACCACGTCCATGCCGACGCCGCGGCCGGACAGCGCGGAGATCGTCTGCGCGGTCGAGAAGCCGGGATGAAACAGGAACTGGTGGATCTCGTGATCCGACAGCGCCGCACCGGGGGCGATCAGCCCCTGCTCTTCCGCCTTTGCGCGGATCCGTTTGGTGTCCAGGCCGCCGCCATTGTCCTTCACCGCAATCAACACCTGGGCCCCGGAGTGGATGGCATGCAATTCGATGCGCCCCTGCTCCTTCTTGCCGGCCGCCTCGCGTGTCGCGGTGTTCTCGATGCCGTGATCGATCGCATTGCGGATGAGGTGCACCAGCGGATCGGCCAGACCCTCGATCATGGTCTTGTCGAGTTCGGTGTCTTCACCCGAGGTGACGAATTCGACCGGCTTGCCGAGGTCGCGCGACAGGTCGTGAACCAGCCGGCGGAAGCGCCCGAACAGGGAGCCGATCGGCACCATCCGCGCGCCCATCGTGGTGTCGCGCAGGCTCGAGGCGAGCCGCTCGATCTCCTCGGCAATCATCTTGATGGTGAGATCGGATCCGGACGCGGCGAGCTGGCTCAGCCGCGCCTGCGCAATCACGAGCTCGCCGACCCTGTCCATCAGTTCGTCGAGGCGTTCGGCCTGCACGCGCACGGTGGCGATGCCGCGCTCCTGCTTGTCCTCGCGCCGCCGTCCAGGCACGTCTTCCTGCCGCATTTCGATCTGCGGCGCCGCCGGCTGCGAGGCCTCCCTTTCGGCGGGCCTCTCCGCTGCAGGCGGCATTTCCGCCCTCAATTCAACCGCCGCTCCATCCGCGACGTCGAGCCGCAGCGGCTGCACCGGTTTCGGAGGCTCGGCCTGTTCGAGCGGCGACAACGTCAGCTTCATCTCATCCTGCACGAACATGAAAACGTCATCGATGGCGGCCTTGTCGCAATCTGCGTGCAGGGTGACGTCCCACTTGAGGTAGCAATCTTCCGGCTCCAGCTCGTCGAGGTACGGAATATCGTCCATCACCGGAACGACAAAGCAGGGCCCGAGCTTGCAGAGATCGTCGAGCAGATCGAGCGGATTCGAACCATTGCGCAGGATGTGGGAATCGAATTCGAGATGCAGCCGCCAGCCGGCCTGACGCCGCTCGGCCGGCGCTGGCTCTTCGGCCTTCACCGGCGCCGGAGCGGCAGCCGCGCCCGTGGGCGCAATGAACTGCCTGAGGTCGTCCAGAATCGCCTCGCCGATAATCGCATCGGTGCCGTCGGGTTGCTCGATCAGCGCGCGGATGTAGTCCTTGGCCGCGAGCGCTACCGAGATCAGCTCCTGTGTCGGCCTGATCTCACCCTTGCGGACGCGCTCGAAAGCCGTCTCGAATTCGTGGGTGAAGGCCGCAACCTTTTCGAAGCCGAACATTGCGCCGGAGCCCTTGATCGTGTGCAGGGCGCGGAACGCCGAATCAACCAGTTCGCGGTCGTCAGGACGCTGGGTAAGGTCAAGCAGCGCGCCTTCCAGGACCTCGAACAGTTCGCTCGCTTCCTGGCGAAAGACCTCGGTCGGATCTAGCGTACTCATGAGCGCACCAGCTTTGCGACGACCGCGAGCAGTTGCTCGGGCTTGAACGGCTTTGTGATCCAACCCGTCGCGCCGGCGCTCTTGGCTTCCTGCTTCACCGCGTCATTTGATTCGGTGGTGAGGAACACGATCGGCATGCCGACGGCATTCGGCAGCTTGCGCAGCGCCTTGATCAGCTCCAGGCCGTTCATCACGGGCATATTGAGGTCGGTGATGACCAGATCGAGCCTGCTCGACTGCGCTTTCGCCAGGCCCTGTGCGCCGTCGCCGGCTTCGACCACGCTGTGACCTGCCGGCTCCAGGACCACCTTGATCATCTGGCGAATGCTCGGGGAATCATCGACCGTCATGATCGTCGCCATCAGACGCCATCCTTCTCTTGAGGAAAGTGCTGATCGATCATTGCGTCCGTGGAGAAACCGGCGCGGCGAAGGGCACTTCGCAGCGTCTGCGAAAATGCGGTCAGAACCACAGGGCGGCCTTGTGCTTCGCTGGTCTTTGCGGTCGAGAGCAGGAGCTGAATCGACGTCACGTCAACCTTGTCGACGTTCGAGCAATCGATCCTGAGAGGTTCTTGCCGGCCGAAAGCCTGCTTGACCAGTTCATAGACGCTGCGAATCGACGCAATGCTGCAATCTGCGGGAAGCCGCAACAATGACTTGGGCTCAACAGGAATCGGCGTCACTGCAGCTCCCCCAAAAAAACTTGCCCGGCACAACAGTGAGCCGCGACTCAATGGCTGCAATATCCGGGAGGAGGAGTATTCAAAATCCTAACCATGCACTCCGTAACACTACGGGATATTTTTGCCGACCACTCGCTGCGGTAGCGACAGAACGCCGCAGCTTTTTGTCGAACACTGCGCGCGCCGCGCTGCCAAGGGCGACACGCGGCTTAGCCTGTAGTTAAGGCGCTTCGCATACGATCAGGTCCATTGAATTTTCAGAACGCTTGCCATCGACAGACGGGCCGAATGATGACCCAGGCACTCCTCGTAGACGACAGCCGTTCGGTGCTCGACTTCCTGAAGCGGCTCATCGAAGCCGACGGGACGGCACGGGCTGCCGCGTATCTCGATCCGGTGGAGGCGCTTGCAGCGGCACAAGAGCGTGATTTCGACATCGTCCTGGTCGATTACGAGATGCCGCACATGGATGGGATCAGCCTTATCCGTGAGCTCCGCCGCGTGCCCAGGCTCACCGATATTCCGATCGCGATGATCACTTCGATCGAATCGGATGAGATCAAGATGCAGGCACTGGAGGCCGGCGCCACCGATTTTTTGCCCAAGCGACCACAAAGCGTCGAGATGAAAGTACGCCTGCGCAATCTGATCCGGCTTGGCGTGGCCGTGCGAAGGCTCAATGAGCGCGCCACGGACCTCGCAAGCGAGGTCGCCGCCGCGACCCGCAAGCTGCAGGAGCGCGAGGAAGAGATCATCCTGCGGCTGGCGCTGGCGGTCGAATACCGCGACAACGACACCGGCGAGCACACCTTGCGCGTGGCCAAATACAGCCTGCTCATCGCGGAGCAACTCGGATTGCCTGCGCGCCTGTGCCGCGACATCTATCTGGCGGCTCCGCTGCACGATGTCGGCAAGGTGGCAATTCCCGATCACATTCTCTTGAAGCCTGGACGGCTCAACGACGAGGAGATGGCCGTCATCCGCAGTCATACGAGCATCGGCGAACGCATCCTCTCCAACAGTCATTGCGAACTGATCCAGCTCGGCGCCGCCATTGCATCGGCCCATCACGAACGCTGGGACGGGACAGGTTATCCCAATCGTCTCGGGCAGACCGAGATTCCGATTGCCGCGCGGGTGGTCGCGGTCGCCGACGTATTCGACGCGCTGACGACCAAACGACCGTACAAGGAGGCGATGTCGCTGAAGGACGCCATGGACTACCTGATCGACCACAAGGGTCGGCAGTTCGACCCTGCCTGCGTCGATGCGTTCCTCTCCCGCTGGAACGAGGTAAAGGCGATCGCCACGGCGCGCGGTTCGCTCGAATCCGCGGCCAAAGCCGACGCCACGGGTCCGGCATCGATCGCTCATTCGGGCAACCACCCGGCGCTTGAACCCCACGCCGGATGACCTTG
>DATEJC010000262.1:0-7922 GCA_035278345.1 Bradyrhizobium sp.
CCTTGGGCGAACGGACTCAGCCCAAGCCATTGGTGCATCGATCTGGCGACCTCCTTGTCGCCGGTGACCTTGATGCGACCAGCCTCGACCTCGCTGTTGAGCTTTGTCATGCCCATCCACACCGCGGTCATGGCGCGCAGCGGGCAGCTGACATAGAGGTCGACGTCGTAGCCGGGATCGGTGAGACAGAGATCGACTTTCTCGCCGTCGACCACCAGCCACCATGATTTGCGGTCGGGCCGCATTTCCGGATAGATAAAGTTGATGGTCGTGCGGCGCGGCGGCAATGGCGTCGGCTGCAGGTTGCGCCGCATGTCCCACATCAAGAGCGCTGGATCGAGGTTCTTCAGCGACAGCGTCGATTCGATCCAGCGCTGTCCCCAGAATCCTAGCGAATTGATGATCGTCCGCAGATCCTCGCCTGCGTCGGTGGGCTTGTAGTCCATTACGCCGGGCTGACTAGTCGGCGTTGCCGTGATCACGCCGGCCTCTTCCAGTTCCTTCAGCCGTTTCGACAGCAGCGTGGGCGACATTCGCGGCACGCCGCGGCGCAGGTCGTTGAAGCGCGTGGTGCCGGACAGCAATTCGCGCAACACCAGCGCGGTCCAGCGGTTGCAGACGATTTCCGCCGCCATGGCGACCGGGCAGAATTGCCCGTAACTTCCGCGCTCGTGCTTGTCCGGCACCATTGTCTCCCGAAGACAGCGTCCTTCGACAGTACAGATAATATAGCGCCGGCTTGGCGGTTGGCCCACCGGCGCCAAAAAAAGCAACGAATATAGGCCGCCTATGCACCCTACCGGGCAAGAAGCCCGCTGCCAGTACACTTCCTGAACTGGAGTGCCTAGCCAGAGAGGCCTAGGCTCTGACCATCGGCATCACGCTTCTCGCAGATATTTCAGCACGGAGGAAAAATTATGAACACGAATGCAGCACGCAGTATCGATGCGGCAAAACCCCGCAGCGTCGCCGACATCGCCCGCGAACTCGGGCCACTGTTTGCCCAGCGCGCCGAGACTGTCGCAAACGAGGACCAGTTCGTCGCCGACAATTTTGCCTCGCTGAAGGAAGCGGGTCTGGTCGAAGCCGGCGTGCCCACCGAGTTCGGCGGCGGCGGCGCCAGCGTCGACGAGCTCGCCGAAATGCTGCGCATTCTCGCGTATCATTGCCCCTCCACCGCGTTGGCCTTTTCCATGCATACCCACCAGGTCGCGATTCCCGCATGGCGCTGGAGGGTGCAGAAGGCAGCCCCGGTCGAACCGCTGCTGAAGCGCATCGCGGCCGAACGCATCTTCCTGCTGTCGAGCGGCGGCAGCGACTGGATCGGCGGCTCCGGCAAGGCCGAAAAGGTCGATGGCGGCTACCGCATCACCGCGCGAAAGGTGTTTGCCTCCGGTTCGCCCACCGCGAACCTCTTCATGACCACGGCTATCCTGGAAACCGAAGGCGAACCGCCGCAGGTACTGCACTTCGGCATTCCCATGAACTCGCCCGCAGTCAAGGTGATGGACAACTGGCGCACGCTCGGCATGCGCGGAACCGGCTCCAACGACGTCATGATCGACGGCCATGTCGTGCCGGAGGCGGCCGTCGCGGCGAAGCGCAAGGCCGGCGAATGGCATCCGCTGTTCCAGATCATCGCGACGATCGCGTTCCCGCTGATCTATTCGGTCTATCTCGGCGTTGCCGAGAGCGCCCGCGATATCGCGATCGCGACCGCAAGGAAGAAGAAGGCGGACAATCACATGATCCAGCTCGCCGGCCGCATGGACACTGAGCTTGCCGGTGCGCGCCTCGCCCGCGAATCCATGCTGGCGACCGTGCGGCTTGATGCGCCCTCGGCTGAGACCATCAACCAGGTGATGATCGGCCGCCAGCTCGTCGAGCGCCACGCCATTGCGGCGGTCGAACTCGCGATGCAACTTGCCGGCGGCGCCGGCTTCTTCCGCGCCACCGGCCTGGAGCGCCGCTTCCGCGACATCCAGGCCTCCCGCTACCACCCGCTGCAGGCCGGCCCGCAGGCGCAATATACGGGATCGATGGCGCTCGGATTGCCGGTGGACAAGGTGTTCTGAGATACACGACGCCTCTCCCCGTCATTCCAAAGATGACGGGGAGGAGATGCTAAACATTCGGATCCGGCGCGACTTCCGCCCGCGCGGATTCCGGCTTGTTGACGAGATAGAGACCGGCGACCACGAGCACCGCCGCCGCAGCGAAAGCGAGCGTCAGCGTGTCGTGCAGGATGAAGTAGCTTGCGACCACGCCGAACAGCGGCGTGATGAAGGTGAAAGCCGAGAGCTTGCTCGCCGAATAGGCCTTCACCAGCGCGAACCACATCGTGAACGTCAGCCCGACCACCCAGAACGCCTGATAAGCCATCAGCGTCAGCGACAGCGCGCTCGGCATGTGCGTGATCGTCTCGCCGGAAAGCCACGCCGCCAGCACGAAAATCGGGAGCGACACCGCGACCTGATAGCCCATGCCCTTCTCCGCCGGTGCACGGATCAAGGGCGTCGCCTTCACGATCAACGTGGTCGCCGCCCATAACGCGCCGCCGGCGACGATCAGGAGATCGCCGAACAGCACTTTCGCATCGACATTGGCCTGCGGCACGCCGATGGCGAGCGCAACGCCGGCAAAGCTCAAGGCAAGCCCCGCCCATTGCGCGGCGCGCATGCGTTCGCCGAGAAAGATGTACGAGCCGAGCGCGACGAAGAACGGCGCGATATAGAGGAAGACCACCGCGCGCGAGGCCGAGGTGAACAGCAGGCCCTGATAAATCAGCACGAACTCGATGCCGAAGATCACGCCGTTGCAAAGCCCCGCCCACAGCGTGCCGTCGCGCTCGAAGAATTTCACGCCGCGAAACCAGCCGATGATCAACAGCACCGGCAGCGCGCCGGCCGAGCGGGACAGCGCCTGCAGCATCGGCGGCACGTCCGGCAGCACCAGCTTCACCGCGATCTGGTTGAAGCCCCAGCTCAGGCAGAGCATCAGCATCAAAGCGATGGCGCCCGGACTGAGCGCGCGCCCGGCGGAAGATGTTTCTGAAATCGACGACATTGTTCCCCTTGGGCCGGCGTGCAGCGCCGGTCGTAGTTATTTCTGGCAGTGCGCGCAGGTGCCGGCGATTTCGACCACACTCATCTTCGGTGCAAAACCCGAAGCGCGCGCCGCGGCATTGACGCTCCTCGCCACGGGAGCCGCCGGGATCTCGCCGACCGAGCCGCAGAGGTCGCAGATCAGGAACGCCACCATCGCGGTTTCGTCATGATCGTGCGCGCAGGCGAGGTAGGCATTGCGGCTCTCGATGCGGTGCACGAGGCCGTTCTCCATCAGAAAGTCGAGCGCACGATAGACCGTGATCGGCGCCGGCCGCTGCATCGTCCTGGCAAGCTCGTCGATCACCTCATAGGCGCCGAGCGGACGGTGGCTGGACAGCAGCGCCTGCAGCACCTGGCGGCGGATCGGCGTGAATTTTTGCGAGCGCTTGGCACAAACCGCTTCGGCATGCGCGATCGCATCCGCAGCGCAGCGGCCGTGGTCGTGATCGGGCGCGGGAAATGCCGGTTTTGCCGAGGTCATTTGCCTCTTTTGTAGCATTTCGCACCTCAATGCCAAAGCCCGCGCGCACCGGCGGCGTTCCAGCCATGTCCGCCCCGCAGGTCAGCCTCGAATTAACGTGCCGTGCGGAATTCATAAGCTAGCTTATTATATCTGAAGCTTATCGAGACGAGGCAGAGGCTTAAGATGCGCAGTTCCGTGGATATGAACTTCCTGTTCACGCTCGGCGAGGTGACGCGCATGGTGCGTGCCTGGGCCGACCGGGAAGCGGCGCGCTATGGCATCACCCGCGCGCAATGGGCCGTACTGGCCAAGGTCGAGCGCAACGAGGGCATGAAGCAGTCGGAACTCGCCGAACAGATGGAGATGCAGCCGATCACATTGACGCGACTGATCGACAGACTCTGCGACAATGGCTGGATCGAGCGCCGCGGCGACGCGAACGATCGCCGTGTCAACCGCCTTTACCTGAAGAAGGCCGCCCGCCCGCTACTGGGAAAGCTCGCCGGCCTGCGCTCGGAACTGACCGCGACCGCGCTCGAAGGCATTCCTCCCGCTGATGCGCACCGTCTGCTGGCACAGCTGGAAGCCATCAAGGAAAACGTCCGCAATGCGGTGCAGAACCCGAGCGCGGATGCCTCCAGAAAGGAACAGCGTTATGGCTGATCCCGTCCTCAAATTCCCGCCGGAGCAGAAGGGCAGCCCTGCCGCGCCCGCGCGACCGAAACTCGCCGCCGAGCCGCGCCGCCGCCTGATGGCGGGCCTGCGCCGCTATCGCCGCTTCCTGCTGCTGGTCGTGGTGCCGCTGGTTGCCGCGATCGCCGGCCTTACGCTTTATCTGAACGGCGGCCGTTACGTCACGACCGACGATGCCTATGTCGGCGCGCAAAAAGTGCTGATCACGCCTGATGTCTCGGGCAAGATCGTCAGCGTCGCGGTCAAGGAAGGCCAGATCGTCTCGCCCGGCGACACGCTGTTCCAGATCGATCCCGTGCCTTATCAGCTGGCGCTGGCGCAGGCGCGCGCCAAGCTCGAAGACGCCAAGACCAGCCACGCCAATTTCATCGCCAACGTCAAACTCTATTCGCAAACGCTGCAGATCGTTGCCGCCGGCATCGAGATCAAGCAGCGCGACGTCGACCGCAAACAGTCGCTGGTCAAGAACAATGTCGGCTCGCAGCTCGATCTCGATAAATCCTCGACCGATCTGGTCACGGCGCAGGCGCAGCAGCAGCTCGTCCGCCAGCAGCGTTCCAATGCGTTGACCCAACTGCTCGGCAATCCCGATTTGCCGCTGGAGGAATTCCCGGCCTATCTGCAGGCCAAGGCCGCAGTCGACGATGCGCAGCGCAACCTCGACCTCACGACTGTGCGCGCGCCGATCAAGGGCACGGCGACGCAGGTCGAGCAGATCCAGCTCGGCCGCTTCGTCACCGCCGGCACGCCGGTATTCTCCGTGATGGACGTCGCCAATCCCTGGGTCGACGCCAACCCCAAGGAAAGCGATTTCACCTATGTCGCGGTCGGCCAGGACGTGACGTTGGAGGTGGACGCCTTCCCGAACCATGTGTTCAAGGGAAAAGTCGGCTCGCTTTCGCCCGGCACGGGCGCGCAATTCGCGATTCTGCCGCCGCAGAACGCCATGGGTAATTTCGTGAAGGTGGTGCAGCGGGTGCCGGTTCGGATCTATTTCGACAAGGACGACCGCATGGTGCGCAAGCTGAAGGCCGGCATGAGCGTCTATGCGACCATCGACACCAAGCACAAGCGCTCGCTCGCAGCCCTGTTCGGCTTCCGGCCGGCGGCAGCAAGCCATGAGCAGGACTGACCTGACATGACCGCGGCGGCGCACCCGTCCAGCATGGTTCCGGGCCTGCGGCGGAACATGGTGACGATCTGCGCCATGACCGCCACCATCATGCAGGCGCTGGACACCACGATCGCCAATGTCGCGCTGCCCTATATGCAGGGCACGCTGTCGGCCTCGCAGGACCAGATCAACTGGGTTTTGACCTCCTACATCGTTGCGGCCGCGATCATGACCGCGCCGGTGGGCTGGATCGCGAACCGCTTTGGCCGCAAGCGCATCTTCATCATCTGCTCGGCCGGATTCACCATCGCGTCGGTGCTGTGCGGCCTCGCGCAGGATATCACGCAGATGGTGGCTTTCCGCCTGGCGCAGGGCGTGTTCGGCGCTGCGCTGGTGCCGCTGTCGCAGGCGGTGATGCTGGACTCCTACACGCTGCAGGAACGCGCCAAGGCAATGTCGATCTGGGGCATGGGCGTGATGATGGGTCCGATCATGGGGCCGTCACTGGGCGCGTGGCTGACCGAGACCTATTCCTGGCACTGGGTGTTCCTGGTCAACCTGCCCTTCGGCATCTTCACCGTGCTCGGCCTGATGATCTTCATGGACGAGACCAGGAAGGACCACGCGCTGCGCTTCGACTGGTTCGGCTTTGCGGCGCTCGCGGTCGCCATCGGCTCGCTGCAGCTTGCGCTCGACCGCGGCGAGCAACTCGGCTGGCTGGAGTCCAACGAGATCATCGCCGAGTTCATCATCTCCGCGATCGGCTTTTATTATTTCTTCGCGCACTCCCTGACGACGTCGTCACCGTTCATCCAGTTCTCGATGTTCAAGGACAGGAATTTCGTCACCGGCTGCATCTTCATGGGCGTGATGGGCCTGGTGCTGTATTCGACCATGGCGCTGGCCTCTCCCTTCCTGCAGAACGTGATCGGTTATCCCATCATCTCGGCAGGTCTTTTGCTCGCCACCCGCGGCGTCGGCACTTTCGTGGCGATGATGATGGTGGGACGCCTGATGCGCCACATCGAGGCGCGCACGCTGATCGTCGCCGGGCTCTCGCTCACCGGCTGGACGCTCTACCATATGTCCGGATGGACCGATCAGACGGGGACGAACGAAATCGCGATGATCAGTATCGTGCAGGGCTTTGGCTTCGGCCTTGTCTTCGTGCCGCTATCCACGGTGGCGTTCCTGTCGCTGGCGCCTCATCTGCGCACCGACGGCACGTCGATGCTCACGCTAATGCGCAATGTCGCGAGCTCCATCGGCATCTCCATCGTGATTTCGCAGCTTACCGAAGGCTCTCGCCGCTCCTATGCGATCCTCAACGAGCACATCAATCCATTCAACCACGCCATTCAGATGCCGGACGTTCGCCGGCTGATCGATCTCTCGACCGACGCCGGCCGCGCGTTGGCCGACGCGATGCTGAAGGTGCAGGCGCAGATCCTCGCCTTCTCGCACGACTATCAGATGGTGACGCTGTTCATCCTCTGCTCGATCCCGCTCGCGATCATGATCGGCTCGACCAAGGCCGCGCTGCGCAAGCAGGCCGCGGGGCCGGAACATGCGGTGATGGAATAGTTATTCAGCGGGTGATCGCCGGGGATGTGAGCGTGGTCTCGAGCCGGACGTAGCTCGCTTCCATTCCATGCTCCATGCCGCTGGACAACATGGCGGCTCGCGTCGCGGCATCCGGAAGGGTCATCCGCATCGTCATCAGCGTGCCAGCGCCGTCCGGTGCGAAGGTCGTTTCAACGTGGTTGTCGGGCGTCGGATCCGGCAGGTGCATCCGCTCGACATGAACAAGCCGGCTGAATGGCACCAGCTCGATATATTCCCCGGTGAGATGGAATCCGCCACCTTGGCCATTCGCCCACTCGTAGCGAATCTTGCCGCCCGGTCGCGCCTCGTTGATGCAGACCGGCATCGTCCAGCCTTCCGGACCGAGCAGCCACTTCTTGATCAGCGCGGGCTCGGTGTGGGCGCGATACACCGCCTCGGGCGGCGCCACAAAGCGACGGGTGATCACGACATGGCGGTCGCCTTCGGTCTTCAGCGTCAACTTGCTCATGATGTACCTTTCACTTCTTTGGATTCATGTCGGCGAGGACCTGGTCGAGCCGGCCATAATTGGCTTCCAGCGCACGGCGCAGCATGGCGAGCCACTGATCGATTTCCGTGACCGCCGATGACGCCAGCCGGCATGGCCGCTTGGTACCTTCGATACGGCGGGCAATGAGGCCTGCGCCTTCGAGTACCTTGAGGTGGCGCGAGATCGCGGGCTGGGTCATCTCGAATGGCTCGGCCAGCTCCATCACGGTCGCTTCGCCGAGCGCGAGGCGCGCCAGGATCGCACGGCGCGTCGGGTCAGCTAGCGCGGAGAAGGCGGCGTCGAGATTGGCCATAATGTTTAATCCGTTATATAATAAGTTTATTATATAACTGGCTAAGCATAGTCAAGCCAGTGATCGCCGGCTCGCGCCATATTTATTTAACAGATTGATTCGAAAAGGTTTCTCGCCGCATCTTTCGTGAGGCTTTA
>DATEJC010000263.1:0-8817 GCA_035278345.1 Bradyrhizobium sp.
CGCGGCTCGTGCTTCATCGTGCCATCGGGCTGCATCACGCCGGGGCCGTTGACCATGCGGTCGGTCATGGGGGTTGCGGCATTGCCGATGTCGACCTGGCCGACCGCGATGTCGTATTTGCGGCCGTCGAGATTGCTCGACTTGGTAAGGCCCGTGATGGCGTGCTTGGTCGAGGTATAGGCCGCCGAATAGGGCCGCGGCGCGTGCGCCGAAATCGAGCCGTTGTTGATGATGCGGCCGCCGCGCGGATTCTGGTCCTTCATGATGCGGAAGGCGTGCTGGGTGCAAAGGAAAGGACCGGTGAGGTTGGTGTTCACCACCGCCTGCCACTGCTCGAGCGGGAGGTCCTCGAAATTGACCGGCGGGGCGCCCATGCCGGCGTTGTTGAAGAGCACGTCGAGCCGGCCGTAATTTTCCATCACCTTGGCGAACAGGGCGGCGATCGAGGCCGGGCTCGTCATGTCGGCTGAGACGCAGAGGCTTTTTCCGACATTGTCGCCGAGCTTTGCGGTCTCCTCCAGCATCTCCATGCGCCGTCCGGCGAGCACGACGATGTAGCCTGCGTTCATCAGCGCCAGCGATGCGGCGCGTCCCACGCCGGTGCCGGCGCCCGTGACGACGGCGATCTTCTGTTTTGCCTCGGCCATTTGTCTCTTCCCTTTACTTTTTTGCTTCTGCTTCGGTCTTGTAAGGCGGTCGCGGGATGTTCTGATGCGCAGCGCGCAGGGCCGCCGACCAGCGCGAACGTAGATCATGGAAATAGGGCTCGCCGGCCTCGATGCGGTGATTGAGATCGGCGTCACAGGCATCCGTGCGCACGACCAGCACGTCGATCGGCAGGCCGACGCCGAGATTGGAGCGCATTGTGGAGTCCATCGAGATCAGCCCGGTCTTCAGCGCCTCATAGAGCTCGACGTCGTAGTGCATGGCGCGGTCGAGCACCGGCTTGCCGTATTTGTGCTCGCCGATCTGCAAGTACGGCGTGTCGGTGGTGCATTCGATGAAATTGCCGGCGGTGTAGACCATGAACAGGCGCATCCGCGAGCCCTTGATCTGGCCGCCGAACAGGAAGGAGACGTCGAAAGACACGTCCTCCGAGCGCAGCGCCGGACCCTCGGTGGTGTGGATCAGGCGGATGGCGCGGCCGATGCGCTGCGCCGCCTGGAACATGGTCGGCGCGTTCATCAGGGTTTCGACCTCGCCGGTATCGGGATTCTGGATGCCCTCGGTCAGCGTCGAGAGCACTGACTGGCTGATGGCGAGATTGCCGGCGCTGGCGACCGCCATGATGCGTTCGCCGGGCTTGGAGAAGATATGCAGCTTGCGGAAGGTCGAGACGTTGTCGAGGCCGGCATTGGTACGGGTGTCGGCGATCATGACGAGGCCGTCGCGCACCAGAATTCCACAACAATAGGTCATTCCCAGTCCCCGAAAACCTTCTCGCTCGGCGGGGGCCACTGATAACGAATTTCCGGCAGCCCTCCAACCCCCGTTTGCCCATGGCGTGCCCCGCGCCGACCGGCTAGAAATCGCCTTGGCTGGAGAGGAATTTCGGGGAAGGGCGAATGCGGAAAGCTTTAGGAGCCGCTGCCATGGTTGCGATCATCCTCGCAAGCGGCAGCGCAGCGGTCGCCGGTCCCTGGGAGGACGGCATGGTCGCCTACAACCGCGGCGACTACGTGCCCGCGGTAAAACTGATCCGGCCGCTGGCGCAGGCGGGCAATACCAAGGCGCAGAACGTGATGGGCGTGATGTACCGCAAGGGCGAAGGGGTGGCGCGCAGTTCCGCCAAGGCCTTCATGTGGTTCAGCCTGGCGGCCAAGCGCGGCGACAGGCAGGCGAAAGCCAATTTGCAGGAAATGTCGAAGGAAATGACGCCGGTCGAGATGACGCAAGCCAAGGAGATGATGGTGGCCTGCGAGGCATCCGACTATCGCAATTGCGAGTATTGATTACGCGGCTCACCTGGCGCACGCTGCTCTCCCATAACAACAAGAATTTCGGGAGGCGAAATGCGCGCCAGAGCATTATTCCTGTCCTTTGCGTTGGCCGCGCTCGCGGCCGCGCCTGCTGCGGCGCAGAAGAAGGGTGGCACGCTCCGCCTCTATCACAACGACAATCCGCCCTCGACGTCGCTGCTGGAGGAATCCACCATCGCCTCGGTGATGCCGTTCGCGGCGGTGTTCAACAATCTCGTGGTGTTCGATCCGGCCAAGCCGCATGAGAGCATCGACACCGTCATCCCCGATCTTGCCGAAAGCTGGTCGTGGGATTCGACGAATACAAAACTCACCTTCAAGCTCCGCCAGGGCGTGAAGTGGCATGACGGCCAGCCGTTCACCGCCAAGGACGTGCAGTGCACCTGGCGGATGCTGATCGGCAAGGCCGAGACGCAGGACTTCAAGCGCAATCCGCGAAAAGTCTGGTACACGAAGCTGAAGGACGTCACCATCAACGGCGACTATGAGGCCACGTTCGAGCTGAGCGAGCCGCAGCCGAGCCTGCCGGTGCTGCTGGCCAGCGCCTTCTCCGCCGTCTACCCCTGCCATGTACCGCAGCAGGTGATGCGCACAAAACCGGTCGGCACCGGCCCGTTCAAATTCGTCGAGTTCACGCGCGGCCAGTCAATTCGTCTGGTGCGCAATCCCGATTACTTCAAGAAGGACCGGCCGTACCTCGACGAAATTTCGGTACGCACCATCGACAGCCGCGCCACGCGGATGCTGGCATTCTCGACCGGCGAGTTCGACATCACCTTTCCTTCCGATGTCAGCGTGCCGCTGCTGAAGGACATCAAGGAACGCGCGCCGAAGGCCGTGTGCGAGATGATCACGACAGGCACGCTGATCAACCTGCTGGTCAACCGGGTCAACCCGCCGTTCGACAATCCCGAGATCAGGAAGGCGATGTCGCTGGCGCTCGACCGCAAGCCGTTCAACTCCATCCTGATGGAGGGCAACGGGCGGTTGGGCGGCGCGATGCTGCCGCGCTCGGAAGGCGAGTGGGGCATGCCGGCCGAGATGGTGAATTCGCTGACCGGCTACGGTTCAGATGCGGGCAAGAATCTCGCCGAGGCGCAGGCGATCATGCAGAAGCTCGGCTACAGCGAGTCCAAGCCTCTGCAGATCAAGATCCAGACGCGCAATCTGCCGACCTATCGGGATCCTGCCGTGATCGTCTCGGACCAGCTGAAGAAGATCTACATCGCCGGCGAGCTCGACATTCTCGATACGCCGCGCTGGTACTCGAAGCTTTCGCGCAAGGAGTACACGATCGGGCTCAACATCACCGGCGTCAGCGTCGACGATCCCGACGGCAATCTCGTGGAGAATTACTCCTGCAACTCCGAGCGCAACTACACGCAATATTGCAACGCCGAGGTTGACAAGCTGCTGGCAGCGCAATCGCGCGAGCTCGACAAGGAAAAGCGCAGGCAGCTGGTCTGGGATATCGAGCGCATCCTGGTCGAAGACGCCGCCCGCCCGGTGATCCTGCATGGCTCGGCCGGCAATTGCTGGCAGCCCTACGTGCGGAACTTCAAGCCGCACGACAACAGCCAGTACAACAATCTGCGCTTCGAAGACGTGTGGCTGGATAAGTGAGTTGCCGTAGTAGAGTGCGCGAAGTCAGGGCCCGTCATTGCGAGGAGCGGCAGCGACGACCCGTCTAAGCTTGCTGCGCAAGCTACGCCGGACTTGGAGTCCGCCGAAGCGCCTGGCGCGAAGGCGGAAGCAATCCAGCATTCTTGCTGCGGCAAAGCTGGATTGCTTCGCTTGCACTGACGTTGATGGACCGGTGCCCTAACTCTGCGACTGGCTTTGCCACTGGCCGGGACGGCCGGCCTGCTCGACCTTCACCTCCACCGTCAGCGTCTCGGTGCCGCCGCCGTAGCGGGTGCCGCGGACGGGGGCGGCGCCGAGATAGTCGAGGCCGACGGCGATGCGGGCATGCGCGTCGGTCGTGCAGATGCCGTTGGCGGTGTCGAATCCGACCCAGCCGAGATCGGTCACATAGGCTTCCGCCCAGGCATGTCCGGCCTGCTGGCTGGTGACGCCGTCGGAGCGCAAAAAGTGTCCGGAGACGAAGCGCGCGGGTACGCCGCCGGAGCGCGCGCAGGCAATGAAGATATGCGCGTAGTCCTGGCAGACGCCGCGCTTCAGCGCGAAGGCTTCGGCGGCCGAGGTGCCGCTGTTGGTCGGATCCTCGTCGAAGGTCATATGCTCGTAGATCTGCACCATCAGTGCGTGCAGGAAGCCGAGAATATCGTCGCCGGCTTCGGCGCGCAGCTCGCGGCCGAACTGCGCCATCGCCGGATTGACCTCGGTCAGCGCGGTCTGACGCAGGAACATGCTCTCCGGAAACCGCTCGTCGGTGCCGCGCAGCACGCCGCCGGTATCCTGCGTCTCGATCAGGCCCTCGACATGGATGGTCAGCTCTTCGAGCGGCCCATGCGTCAACACATGGGTGATATTGCCGAAGGCATCCTGGTGCACGTCGAGGCGGGAGTCGGTGGAGACGTCGATCTGCCATTCTGCGACATACTGGCCGTCATGGCTGCCGGGCGTCATCCGCAGGATCTGGATCACGCCGGTAGCCGCCGGCTCGTAGCGGTAGCTTGTGGTATGGGCAATTCGCAGACGCATTGGTGTGTCCGAACTCTTCCTCTGTCATTCCGGGATGGCGCGAAAGCGCCAGACCCGGAATCTCGAGATTCCGGGTTCGATGCTTCGCATCGCCCCGGAATGACAGCGTTAGATCAAATCAAATACTGCCTGGTGATGATCTCGCCAAGCCGCGAATTGTCGGCGATGAATTCCTGGATGAATTCGTGAACGCCGTGCTGGAAGATGTCGTCCATGTTGCTGTGCTCGAGGCGGTTGCGGATGCCACGGGCATGGCGCTGCGAGGCGCCCTGGCGGCCATAGGCGACGCCGATCTGGTCTAGATTGCGCACGAGATTGCCGTAACAGCTCGCCAGCGAGCGCGGCAGCGTATCGTTGAGGATCAGGAGGTCCGCGATCAGCCATGGTTTCAGCGTCTCGCGATAGACCCAGTGATAGGCGGTCAGCGCCGAGACCGAGCGGAGGATCGAGGTCCACTGGTAGTAATCGAGCGGGCCGCCGACATGCTCCTCTTCCGGCAGCAGCACGTGATATTTCACGTCGAGAATGCGGGCGGTGTTGTCGGCGCGCTCCAGATGCAGGCCGAGGCGCGAGAACCAGAAGGCATCGTTGCGCAGCATGGTGCGGTAGGCCGAGCCGTCGAAGCGCAGCGAGGTCTCCTGCACGAAGCGCAGGAATTTCGCCAGCTCCTCGCGCGTCTCGGTGCCCTTGCTCCAGACTTCCTGCAGCTCCAGCCAGGCGCTGTTGATGGTGTCCCACATCTCCGAGGTCAGCGCGGTGCGGACCGAGCGGGAGTTGAGGCGCGCGTTCTCGATGCAGTTCTTGATCGAGGACGGATTGACCGCGGAGAACGACAGGTACTCGACGACGTTGGTCTCGTTGGCTTCCTCGTAGGTCTCGAAGAAGCTGGCGCTGACGCCGGCGGTGAGCAGCGCAGATTCCCACTCGTTGGTCTTGCCGATATAGGCGGCGGGAAGGGCGGTGACGCGCAAGGTGGCGTCGATGGTGCGCGCGATATATTCGGCGCGCTCGACATAGCGGGCCAGCCAGTACAGGTTTTCGGCGGTACGCGACAGCATCTCTAGGCGTCCAGAATCCAGGTGTCCTTGGTGCCGCCGCCCTGGCTCGAATTCACCACGAGCGAGCCTTCCTTGAGCGCGACGCGCGTCAGACCACCGGGCACGATGGTGACGCGGTCCTTGCCGGTCAGCACGAACGGGCGGAGATCGACATGGCGCGGGGCCAGGCCCGAAGCGGTGCAGGTCGGGCAGGTCGAGAGCGCCAGCGTCGGCTGGGCGATAAAACCTTCCGGCTCGCGCTTGAGCTTGTCACGGAAAGCCTCGATGGTGGCCTTGGTCGCGGCGGGACCGATCAGCATGCCGTAGCCGCCGGAGCCGTGGACTTCCTTGACGACGAGTTCGCCGAGATTGTCGAGGACGTAAGAGAGGTCCTTGGACTCGCGGCAGCGCCAGGTCTGCACGTTCTTCAGGATCGGCTCCTCGCCGAGATAGAATTTCACGATCTCCGGCATGTAGGAGTAGATCGCCTTGTCGTCGGCGATGCCGGTGCCTACCGCGTTCGCCAGCGTGATATTCCCTGCCGCATAGGCCGACATCAGGCCGGGCACGCCGAGCACGGAATCCGGGCGGAAGGTGAGGGGATCGAGGAAATCATCGTCGACGCGGCGATAGATCACGTCGACCCGCTTCAACCCCTCGGTGGTGCGCATGAAGACCTCATCGTTCTTGACGATGAGATCGCGGCCTTCGACGAGCTCAATGCCGAGCTTGTCGGCGAGGAAGGAGTGCTCGTAATAGGCAGAGTTGTAGACACCGGGGGTCAGCAGCGCCACCGTCGGCTCGGAGGAGGCGCTGTTCGGCGCCACCGAACGCAATGCCGAGAGCAACTCGTCCGGATAGCGCTCCACCGGCGCGATGCGGTGGCGGGCGAACAGGTCCGGAAACAGCCGCATCATGATTTCGCGGTTTTCCAGCATGTAGGACACGCCCGACGGCGTGCGCGCATTGTCCTCCAGCACGATGAAGTTTTCCGGGTCGACGCGCACGATGTCGATGCCGGCGATGTGGACATAGACGTCGTGCGGCACGGCCTGGCCGTTCATCTCGGGTCGGAATACCGGGTTCTGGAAGATCAGATCGTCGGGGACGATGTTGGCGCGCAGCACCTCGCGGCCATGATAGATGTCGCGCAGGAACATGTTCAGCGCGCGCACCCGCTGCTTCAGGCCCTTTTCGAGGATGGTCCATTCCCTTGCCGACATGATCCTGGGGATCACATCGAAGGGAATCAGCCGCTCGGTGGCTTCGGCGTCGCCATAGACGGCGAAGGTGATGCCGATGCGGCGGAACAGCAATTCCGCCTCCTGGCGGCGATATTCCAGCGCGTCCGGTGGCGTCTCCTTCAGCCAGCGGGAGAGTTCCTGGTAGGCCGGGCGAACGTCGCCGCCGGGGCCATTCATCTCGTCGAACGCAACTGCCATGAACCGTGACTGTCCCCTAAGCCATGCACCAGACTGCATGACTTCCTGGGATGGTAGCAAGGCCCGGGCCACCGCGATATGCATTCACGTGTGGCATTTGCTATGGATGAAAATGGGGTTGCCCGAAAAACCGGCTTCCGGTTGCTTATTTCGGCAGCAAAACCCCGTGACTTCAAGGCGTTGCCCCGGCAATGTCAGATGACCCCGGCAACGAACGGGGCAGGGTGAGGAAGAGACATGAGCGAGATCGTCACGGCGGGGATATTGGTGATCGGCGACGAGATCCTGTCCGGCCGGACCAAGGACAAGAACATCGGCTTCATTGCCGAGTATCTGACCAATATCGGCATCGACCTCAAGGAAGTCCGCGTCGTCGCCGACGAAGAGCCTGACATTGTCGCGGCGCTTGATGCGCTGCGGAACCGTTACACCTACGTCTTCACGACCGGCGGCATCGGCCCGACCCATGACGACATTACCGCCGACAGTGTCGCGAAGGCGTTCGGCGTCGGCATCGACCACCATCCGGAAGTGGTGGCGCGGTTTCGCGAGCGCTGGAGCGAGCAGGATTTGAACGAGGCGCGGTTGCGCATGGCGCGCATCCCTGACGGGGCCGAGTTGATCCAGAGCGCGACGATCCTGGCGCCCGGCTTCAAGATCGGCAATGTCATCGTGATGGCCGGCGTGCCCTCGATCATGCAGGCCATGATGGACATCGTTGCGCCCAAGCTGAAGAGTGGCATGCGCATGCTGTCGGACTCGGTGCGGGCCAACGCGCGCGAAGGCGATATCGGCGGACCCCTTCGGGAGATCGCAAACACCCATCCCGACACCATCATCGGCAGCTATCCCTTCATGGACGAGGAGCAGCGGCCCAACACCAACCTCGTGGTGCGCTCGCGCGATCCGGAAAAGCTCAACGCCGCGATGAGCGCGGTGAAGGAGATGCTGGCGGCGCTGCACGCGGCGCGGAAATCGGCCTGACGGGACGTAGCGACACAGCATGGCTGACAACAATTCCGACAAGTCATTCCCGGTGTCCTGGGACCAGTTCCATCGGGATTGCCGGGCGCTGACCTGGCGGCTCAACGAGGTCGGTCCGTTCCATGCCGTCGTCGCCATCACCCGTGGCGGCCTGGTGCCGGCGGCGATCGTCGCGCGCGAGCTTGGCCTTCGCATCATCGATACCGTCTGCGTGGCGAGCTACGACCACGACAAGCAGGGTGACCTGCAGGTCCTCAAGGGCGTCTCGGAGACGGTGGCAAAGCTCGGCGGCGGCACCGGCAAGGGGCTGTTGATCGTCGACGACCTCGTCGACACCGGCAAGACCGGGCGCCTCGTGCGCGCGATGATGCCGGATGCGCACTTCGCCGCGGTCTACGCCAAGCCCAAGGGACGGCCGCTGGTGGACACCTATATCACCGAGGTGTCGCAGGATACGTGGATTCATTTCCCGTGGGACACCGCATTGTCATACCAGCCGCCGCTTCACGGCGGGAGGTAAGTTTTTTTTCTCCACCTCTCCCCGCAAGCGGGGCGAGGTGGAACACAATCACCTCCCGCCGTGCAGCGGCGGCTGATATGACAGCGCGGTGTCCCATGGAAAATGAATCCAGGTGTCCTGCGACACCTCGGTAATATAAGTGTCCACCAGCGGCCGCCCCTGCGGCTTGGCGTAGATGGTGGCGAAATGGG
>DATEJC010000264.1:0-17622 GCA_035278345.1 Bradyrhizobium sp.
GCCGCCGGCATGGGCCGCGACGATGACGCCTCGGTCGCACGCATGTATGCAAGGGTCACCGGCACCAAGCTGCCGGGCGAGAAGTAAGAAAGAGGACGGAAGATGCCCCGTTTTGCCGCCAATCTCTCCATGATGTTCACCGACGTGCCGTTCCTCGACCGCTTCGAGGCGGCCGCGAAGGCCGGCTTCACCGCGGTCGAGTTCCTGTTTCCCTACGATCATCCGGCGGAAGAAGTCGGCAAGCGCCTGAAGAACAATGGCCTGACACAGGCCCTGTTCAACCTGCCGCCGGGCAATTGGGACGCCGGCGAAAAGGGATTTGCCGCGCTTCCCGCGCGCTTCGACGATCTGAAGAAGAGCCTGCACACGGCGTTGCCCTATGCGCAGGCGACCGGCGTCAAGCGCGTGCATCTGATGGCCGGGATCGCCGATCGCTCCGACAGCAAGGCGGTGGAAGCCTACTACAAATCGGTCGCGACCGCCGCCGAGTTCTTCGCCCCGCACGGGCTCGACGTCGTCATCGAGCCGATCAATGCGCGCAACGTACCCGGCTATTTCCTCAACGACTTCACCTTCGCCTACGATCTCATCAACGAGCTGAAGATCGCCAACCTGAAGCTGCAGTTCGACATCTACCACTGCCAGATCATCCATGGCGACGTCACCATGCGGCTGCGCCAGATGATGCCCGTGGTCGGCCACATCCAGATCGCCAGCATTCCCTCGCGCAATGAGCCCGACGGCGAGGAGCTGAACTATCCCTTCCTGTTCGCCGAGCTCGACCGGCTCGGCTATGGCGGCTTCGTCGGCTGCGAATACAATCCCCGCGGCAAGACTGTCGACGGCCTCGGCTGGTTCAAGGCCTATGCTGGGGCGAAGCCGTGACGCTGGCGCTCGGCTGCATCGCCGACGACTATACCGGCGCCTCCGATCTCGCCAACACGCTGACCCGTCAGGGCCTGCGCACGGTGCAGACCATCGGCGTGCCCTCGGACGATCTCAAGCTGCCCGATATCGACGCCGTCGTCGTCTCGTTGAAGAGCCGGTCCATCGAGGCGGGCGAGGCGGTGGCGCGCTCGCGCGATGCGGAGAAATGGCTGCGCAGCCGCGGCGCCGGCCACGTGCTGTTCAAGATCTGCTCGACCTTCGATTCTACCGACGCCGGCAATATCGGCCCGGTCATGGATGCGCTGCGCGCCGATTGCGGCGAGAAGATCGTGCTGGTGACGCCGGCCTTTCCGGAAACCGGACGCACCGTCTACCAGGGCAATCTGTTCGTCGGCATCGTGCCGCTCAACGAAAGCCCGCTGAAGGATCATCCGCTCAATCCGATGCACGATTCCAACCTGGTGCGGGTGCTGGCGAGGCAGAGCAAGACCAAGGTCGGGCTGGTCAACCTCGCAACACTCACGCGGGGGCCGGATGCCATTCGCGCGCGCCTCGCGGAACTGGCGGGGCAAGGCATCGGAGCCGCCATCATCGACGCCGTGTTCGATGCCGACCTCGAGACCATCGGCGCGGTGGCGGTCGATCACCGCCTTTCGGTCGGCGCTTCCGGCATCGGGCTCGGGCTGGCGCGCGCGCTGGTCAAATCCGGCAAGGTGAAAGCAGCGTCGGGTGCCGCCTCGGGTGCAGTGGTCGGCGGCCCGGCGGCGTGCCTCGCCGGCAGCTGCTCGCAGGCGACGCTGCAGCAGATCGCCAAGGCGGAAGCGATCATGCCGGTGCTGCATCTCGATCCCGAGCGCGTCGTCGCCGGCAAGGAGGAAGCCCGCCGCGCGGTAGCCTGGGCGGTCGAACGGGTCAATTCCGGTCCGCTCCTGATCGCCAGCAGCGCGACGCCGGAGGAAGTTGCAGCCTTGCAATCGCGTCATGGCCGGATAGCGGCGGGACATGCCATCGAGCAGGCGATGGCCGACATCGCCGAAGGCCTGGTGCGATCCGGCGTCCGTCGTCTCGTGGTCGCAGGCGGCGAAACCTCGGGCGCGGTGGTCGATCGACTCAAAATTCCTGGCTTTCTCGTCGGAGAGGAGATCGCAGCAGGCGTTCCGGTGCTGCGCGCGGTCGGCAACGGCAGCGGTGATATGTTGCTTGCCCTCAAATCGGGCAATTTCGGCGGTCCGGCATTCTTCTCTGACGCGCTCGCCTTGATGCGCTGATCGCGCCGACGGCGCTGCTCGAATTGGACAATGGCGCCTTCGGCCGCAGGCAATCGCGACTTCGCCCCCGGAGTGGCCCGGATTGATTTTTGCTTTGGATCAATGCACGCAAGCTCCGCCGAGCTAGTTGGCTCGTTCGGGAGGGAAATCGCAGGCAAAATGCGCCGCCTGCACATTTCTTGATCGCACTGCCGGGCTCTCTGCAGCGCCGTCCTGCGTCGCCCGTCGGGAATACCAAGCGTGTCACTACTCGATCATCTCTCCGATTCCGCCGCATTGCACGTCACCCGGCCCGCGGATTTCGATCACTTCCGCAACATCGAGCGGCTGGGCGATGCGCGCAGCATCCCGCTCGAGCTGAAAGGCTTTGCCGCCTCGTTCGCGGCGGTGACGCTGAAGTCCTGTGCGATCTACCTGCAGCTGACGTTTCCGCGCATCCTGCAGGCGACGTACCGTACTGGCGGGGCCATCATCGGTTTCGGAATGGATGACGAAGTCACCGCCACCGTCAACGGCGCGGGCGCGCGTCCGCCGATGGTCCTGCTGACGCGGGGTTGCGCGCCGTGCGAACTCGTGGAGCCGCGGGCCAACCTCGTCGCCTTCATCAACTTCGATGCCATCGACGACCGTGACTGGCCCGGCGAAGCCGGCCGCGCGCAACTGATCCGGACCGGAGCTGCCGAGCTTGAGGCGCTTAGAGCCGTCATCCGCAACGTGATCGCGCTCGCCTCAAACTCCGCTGCCTTCGCACAGCCGCACGTGATCGAGAACCTCGAGGAATCCGTGCTGCAGGCGGTTGACCGCGTCATGCTCGCGGCGCCTGCGGTCGAGGGCCGGCGCGCGAACCTGACGCAATACCTGGCGCTCGTCCGCAGGCTCGACGAGCACCTCGCGTTCAACGCGAGCCAGACGCTGTACAGCGCGGAGCTGGCAAAGCAGCTCGGGGTCTCCGTGCGCACGCTGCACAACGCGGTGGTGACCATTCGCGGCATGAGCATGCATCGCTACGTCCGCCTGAGGCGCCTGTGGACCGTGCGCCAGCAGCTTGTTCAGGGGGCGTCGACAGCGGTGATCAAGGCCATCGCGCTTGCCAACGGCTTTTGGCACATGGGCGAATTCAGTTCGCTCTACCGCACCACGTTTGGCGAGACCCCGCAGCAAACGCTTGCGGCCGCGCGTGGCCAGCGCCGCTAGGCCCGGCAAGGCGCAGTCAGGAGAAAACCAACGAATCCCGCACGGGAGACCGCGGGCGCGGCGCGTCAGCACCAGGGCGCGGTGACTTGTCGCAGCTTTCCGTAATTCCCCGGAATCGGACGTTAACCAAACGTAACGCCCCGGTCAGCTAGGGTGCCCGAAAAACGCTCAACTCGCGTCGGGCAGAGATTCAGGACCACCGATTTGCGTGGGAATTGGGGTTCGCGGAAATGATCAAGTTCAATCGTATCGGCAACAAGCTGGGCCTTGCCGGCGCTATCGGCGTTTTGCTGGCTGCGGGCATGGTGGCCAATCAGATGATTTCCGAGGCGGCGGTTCAGGCCGCCAACGGCCGCGTCGCGCGATTCCAGCGGGTGATCGACGGCGTCGCTGGCGCACAGATCGAGCTTCGGCTGATGCAGGTCGCCGCGCGCGATATCCGGCTCGCCAGGACGCCCGAGGAGGTCGACAAGGGGATTGCCGACCTGCAGCGGTTCAAGGTGGCCCAGACTAAGGAAGTGGACGCCGCGCTCGCCGCCTCCCACTTGAAGGAGACGCGGGAGCGGCTCACCAAGGTGAAGTCGCTGCTGGATACCTTTGCCGCCGGCGTCGAAGAGCTTGGCAAGGTGCAAAAGGATTCGCTGGCACAGGGCGAGAAGCGCGGCGAGATTTCCGGAGAGTGGTACAGGGCGTTCCAGACGGCGCTCAATTCGTCGGTATTCGCACGCATCGAAAACCGCGACGAAATCGATAGCCTGTTCTATCAAGCCGACGCCAGGGTCAACGCGCTGCGGGCGCTGGTCTATCGTTTTGGCCTCACCGGCGACACCAAGCTGGTCCAGACCATCGGACACGCCAAGACGCAGCTTGCCTCGCTGCTCAAACAGATGCGCGACAAGACCGGCGAGAAGAAGCTGCACGAGTTGATCGATGGCCTCAGCGCCATCGTCAATCGGTTCCTGGCCGTCACCGACGAGTCCGTGAAGACCGAGGCCTTGCGCACTGACATCTTCGTCAACCGCACCGTGAAGGTCGTGGAGGAGGCGGACGCGCTGATGGAGGCGCAGGTCGGGGCCTCCCAGGGCAACGCCAGGACCTCGCGGGAGGAGGCGGCAGCAGAACTGGCCAGCGCCAACCGGATCAACATGATCATGGCGGTCGTGGTTGTGATCTCGCTGATCGCCTCGGTGATGTTCTCATTCTTCGGTGTCGCCCGTCCGATGACGCGGTTGAACGGCGCGCTCGGCGAGATGGCCGGCGGCAATCTCGACGTCGTCATTCCCGGCGCCGATCGCGGCGACGAGATCGGCGACCTCGCCAAGACGGTCACGGTGATCCGGCAAAATGCCGAGCAGAAGGCGCATGACGAGGCGGAAGCCAAGACCAGGCAGGATCAGATCGCCGCGGAGCAGCGCCGCAACGACATGATCAAGCTGGCCGACCGGTTCGAGAGCGCCGTCGGCGAGATTGTCGAGACGGTGTCCTCGGCCTCGACCCAGCTCGAGGCATCCGCGACGACGCTCACCACGACGGCAGAACGCTCGCAGGAGCTCACCACCATGGTCGCGAGCGCTTCGGAAGAGGCATCCACCAACGTGCAGTCGGTGGCGTCGGCCACCGAGGAATTGTTCTCGTCGGTCACCGAGATCAGCCGCCAGGTGCAGGAATCGGCGCGGATGGCCAACGAGGCCGTCGGTCAGGCGCGCCGGACCAACGATCGCGTCAGCACGCTGTCGAAGGCCGCCGCCCGCATCGGCGACGTCGTTGAGCTGATCAACACCATCGCCGCACAGACCAATCTGCTCGCGCTCAACGCCACAATCGAGGCGGCGCGCGCGGGCGAAGCCGGCCGCGGTTTTGCCGTGGTGGCTTCCGAGGTGAAGGCGCTGGCCGAGCAGACCTCGAAGGCGACCGGCGAGATCGGCCAGCAGATCACCGGCATCCAGGGCGCGACCGAAGAGTCGGTCGGCGCCATCCAGGAAATCAGCGCCACCATCGAGAAGCTGTCGGAGATTTCTGCGACCATCGCCGCCGCGATCGAGGAACAGGGCGCAGCGACGCAGGAGATCTCCCGAAACGTGCAGCAGGCTGCGCAAGGCACGCAGCAGGTCTCGGCCAACATCATCGACGTGCAGCGCGGCGCCAGCGAAACCGGCTCGGCCTCCTCGCAACTGCTCGCGGCGGCGCAATCGCTTTCCGGCGACAGCAACCGCCTCAAAAATGAGGTCGACAAGTTCCTGAATACGGTGCGGGCCGCCTGACAAGGCGGTTCCGGTTGCCCGGCGGGCAAGAAGCCATGCCGGGGAAGTGAAGGGCGGCTGCGCCGTTGGCGTGGCTCGGACGCCTCGATTCGGGTAAATCAGCGCAATCGAATTGGCGGGTTTAACGCCAATCCCTGCTTGTCCCGGGGCTTTGGCGGGCGGGCCTCAGGAATGCCTGATACATGATTGCTCTGGTCCGCATCGCGCTGAGCCGGCCTTATACTTTCGTCGTGCTCGCGCTGCTTTTGCTGCTGATCGGTCCGTTGGCGGCGCTGCGCACGCCGACCGATATCTTTCCCGACATCCGCATTCCCGTGATCGGCGTAGTCTGGACCTACACCGGGCTGCCGCCGGACCAGATGGCCGGCCGCATCACCACGCCGTTCCAGCGGGCGCTGACCACCACGGTCAATGACATCGAGCACATCGTCGCGAACTCCTACACCGGCGTCGGCATCATCAAGATATTCTTCCAGCCCAATGTCGATATCCGCACGGCGAATGCGCAGGTCACGGCGATCTCGCAGACGATGATCAAGCAGCTGCCGCCGGGCGCTACGCCGCCGCTGATCCTCAACTACAATGCCTCGACCGTGCCGATCATCCAGGTCGCACTTTCCGGCGAGGGGCTGACCGAGCAGAACCTCGCCGATATCGGCATCAACCAGCTGCGCACGCCGCTGGTCACCGTGCAGGGCGCGGCGATTCCCTATCCGTTCGGCGGCAAGCAGCGCCAGATCCAGATCGACCTCAATTCGACGGCGCTGCAGGCGAGGGGACTATCCGGCCAGGACGTCGCCAATGCGCTTGCGGCGCAAAACCTGATCACCCCGGTCGGCACGCAGAAGATCGGCAGTTTCGAATACAGCATCCAGCTCAACAACTCGCCGCTGCGGATCGAGGAACTCGGCGACCTTCCCATCAAGGTCGTCAACGGTGCGATGGTCTATGTGCGCGACGTCGCCAACGTGCGCGACGGCAACCCGCCGCAGACCAATATCGTCCATGTCGACGGCAACCGCTCGGTGTTGATGATGGTGCTGAAGGCCGGCGCGACCTCGACGCTCGATATCATCGCCGGCATCAAGCAGAAGGTGATCGACGTCAAGGACCAGCTTCCCGCTGCGCTCAAGATCGGCTTCATCGGCGACCAGTCGGTGTTCGTGCGTAGCGCCATCGAAGGCGTCGCCGTCGAGGGCGTGATTGCAGCGCTGCTCACCAGCGTGATGATCCTGCTGTTCCTCGGCAGCTGGCGCTCGACCGTCATCATCGCGGTCTCGATACCGTTGTCGGTACTCGGCGCCATCATCATGCTATCGGCAATCGGCGAGACGCTGAACATCATGACGCTCGGCGGCCTTGCGCTCGCGGTCGGCATCCTCGTCGACGACGCCACTGTGACGATCGAGAACATCAATTACCATCTCGAGCAAGGCAAACCGGTCGAGCAGTCCATCCTTGACGGCGCCAACCAGATCGTGACGCCGGCCTTCGTCTCGCTGCTCTGCATCTGCATCGTGTTCGTGCCGATGTTCTTCCTGCAGGGCGTGGCGCGCTTTCTCTTCGTTCCGATGGCGGAAGCGGTGATGTTCGCCATGATCTGGTCGTTCATCCTGTCGCGCACGCTGGTGCCGACCATGGCGAAGTACCTGCTGCAGCCGCATGCCCATCACGAGGGCGGCCCGCCGCGGTCGCGCAATCCGCTTGTCATGTTCCAGCGCGCCTTCGAGGCCCGGTTCGAGCGTGTGCGCCGGGGCTACCGTGATCTGCTGGCGATGGCGCTTGGGCATCGCAAGGCTTTCGTCACCGGCTTCCTTGGCCTCGTCGCCGTCTCTTTTCTGCTGACGCCGTACCTCGGGCGCAACTTCTTCCCCTCGGTTGATGCCGGCAATATCCTGATGCATGTGCGCACCCAGGTGGGCACCCGCGTGGAAGAAACCGCCAATCAACTCGCCGACGTGCAGAAGGCGGTACGAAAGCTCATTCCCGGCGAGATCGAGACGCTCACCGACAACATCGGCATGCCGATCTCGGGCATCAACATGACCTACAACAACACCGGCGTGATCGGCCCGATGGACGGCGACATCCAGATCAAGCTGAAGCAGGGTCATCGCCCGACCGAAGAGCATGTGAAGACGCTGCGCGAGCAGTTGCCCCGGATGTTCCCGGGCATGAGCTTCTCCTTCCTGCCTGCCGACATCGTCAGTCAGATCCTCAATTTCGGTGCGCCGGCGCCGATCGACCTGCAGATCCGCGGCGCCAATCTCGAAGCCAACTTCGCCTATGCCAACAAGCTGATCAGCCGCATCCGCCGCATTCCCGGCGTCGCCGATGCGCGCGTCCAGCAATCGCCGAATGCACCGGCCTTCAATATCGATGTCGACCGCACCCGCGCGCAATATGTCGGGTTGACCGAGCGCGATGTCACCAACAGCCTCGTCGTCAACCTCGCCGGCTCTTCGCAGGTCGCGCCGACCTACTACCTCAACCCCGACACCGGCGTGTCCTACTCGATTGTGATGCAGACGCCGCAATATCAGATCGATTCCCTGAGCGCGCTGCAGACACTGCCGATCACGGCGGCCGGCAACACGCAATCGCCGATCCTCGGCGGCATCGCCGACATCAGGCGCGCGACCTCCAGCGCGGTGGTGTCGCAATACGACATCCAGCCGATGGTGCAGATTTTTGCCACCACGCAGGGCCGCGACCTTGGCTCGGTTGCGTCAGAATTGCGGGCGCTGCTTGCCGAGACCGCAAAGGACGTACCGAAAGGCAGCTCCGTGGCGCTGCTCGGCCAGGTGCAGACCATGTACAGCGCGTTCTCCGGGCTGCTGTTCGGGCTGCTGGCGGCCGTCGTGCTGATCTATCTGCTGATCGTCGTGAACTTCCAGTCCTGGTCCGATCCATTCGTGATTGTCACGGCGCTTCCCGCTGCCCTGGCCGGTATCGTCTGGATGCTGTTCACGACCCAGACCACGCTGTCGGTGCCGGCGCTGACCGGCGCGATCATGTGCATGGGCGTGGCTACCGCAAACAGCGTGCTCGTCATCAGCTTCGCGCGCGAGCGCTATGAAGAGCTCGGCGATCCCGTCGCAGCGGCCCTGGAAGCCGGCTTCGTCCGGTTCCGCCCGGTGCTGATGACGGCGCTTGCCATGATCATCGGCATGGCGCCGATGGCGCTGGGGCTGGGCGAGGGCGGTGAGCAGAACGCGCCGCTCGGCCGCGCCGTGATCGGCGGACTGATTTTCGCCACTGTCGCGACCCTGATGTTCGTCCCCGTGGTGTTTAGTATGGTACACAGGAAACACGGTGCCAAAGCTGCCGCCCCATCGGAGATGCCGCATGTCCACTGAACAGCCCCCGCCGGTTTCGCGACGGAAGCTGGGCATTTTTGGCGTCGTCGCCGGCATTACGCTGGTTCTTGTCGTCATCACCGGTATCCGCGCCCGCGAGGAGGCCGGCACGAAGCTGAAGGAATGGACGGATGACCAGGCCATCCCGACCGTGGCGGTGCAGCTGCCCGCGGGCAGGGCGCTCAACCCGACCATCGATCTTCCCGGCCGGCTGGAGGCCTATTCCCGAGCGCCGATCTTCGCGCGCGTCTCCGGCTATCTGAAGAGCTGGAACGCCGACATCGGCGCCCGCGTCAAGGCGGGGCAGGTGATCGCCGAGATCGAGGCGCCAGATATGGATCAGCAGCTGCTGCAGGCCCGCGCCGATCTCGCGAGCCAGCAGTCGAGCGCGCGGCTCTCGGAAGCCACCCTCAACCGCCGAAAGACCCTGGTGGCCTCCAACTTCGTTTCCGCGCAGGAAATCGACGAGCGGACCGCCGACCTCGCCAACAAGAAGGCCGCCGTCAATTCCGGCCAGGCCAATGTCGAGCGGCTCGAGGCGCTGGCCGGCTACAAGAAGATCACCGCGCCCTTTGACGGCATTGTCACGTCGCGCGACACCGATGTCGGCGCGCTGATCAATGCCGGCGGCGGCTCGGGTCCGCCGATGTTCGTGGTTTCGGACGTCAGCAAGCTGCGTGTTTATGTCAACGTGCCGCAGAACTACGTGCCCGCGATCAAGATCGGCGCCAAGGCCGTGCTGACGATGCCGGAATACCCCAACCGCACCTTTGCAGCGACGGTGGAGGCCTCTTCACAGTCGGTGGAAGTGAGCTCCGGCACCACGCGCATGCAACTGGCGCTGGACAATTCCGGCGGCGAGCTGATGCCCGGTGGCTATGCCAGCGTCAAGCTGAGCCTGCAGCGCGACGCCGCGCCCCTGCACATTCCCTCCAGTGCGCTGATATTCAACCAGAACGGACTGTCCGTCGCGACCGTCGGGCCCGACGACAGGGTGCTGTTCAAGAAAGTCACCATCGCCCGTGATCTCGGCAGGGAGATCGAGCTGGCTTCGGGGCTCGCCGCGGATGACCGCATCATCATCGCGCCGCCCGATGGCCTCGCCGACGGCGATCAGGTCCGTGTCGTTGGCGCCAAGGGTGGCAAGCCGGCGACTGCTTCCGAGAAGCAGGACGTAAAGGGGTAGGGCAGTCTCTCCTTCGTCATGGCCGGGCTTGACGGTGCCATCCACGTCTTTCAACCGCAAGAAAGCAAGTCGTGGATGCCCGGGACAAGCCCGGGCATGACGAAGGATAGAGATCTCGGATTACGCCACCCGCCACTCCAGCGTGCCGTCTTCGGCCGTGACGATGTCGCCGATCGTCCCGACGGGCGTGCGGTCCATGTTCAGCAAGTGCGCCATCGTCTTCGTATCGCTCGCAGGGATGCGTCCGAGCGTACGGCGGTCGTCCTCGGTGCGCAGCATGGTGACGCCATGCTCGATCTCGCCATTGCCGCGATAAATCACCGTGAACGCCTCGACCTTGCCTTTGCCGGCGGCCTCGGTGACGAAATCCGGCACCTTGCGGCGGTTACGGTCGGCATCCGCCTGCACGCTGGTGTCCTGCGCCAGCGCCGCCTTGGGCGCCTCGCGCGACAGCACCAGCGCGTGGTGTTTGGTCACGAACCCGCCCTGGCCGTAGAGCAGCCCGAGCTTGCCGCTGCCGCGCAGCTTGCGCACCATCGCGCAAGCTGCATGCGTCATATAGGTGTTTAGCGGCGCGCCGAAGAAGGTGAGGCCGCCGGCAACCGTCGGCTTCACGTCCGGCCCCAGACCCAGCGTGCGCCGCGCCATCTTGGGCACGACCGGGAAGCAGCTATAGAGCTCGATGGCGTCGAATTTTTTGCCGTCGCCCTCGACGAGCTCCATGATCGCCTTGAGCACCGCATTCTGCGGATGGCTCTCGAAGAACTGGTCGCGGACCAGATAGTCGCGCGGCTCCTCGGCGGAAGCGCCGCCGAGCGCATAGACGATGCGATCCTCGGGCACGCCGGCCGCCCGCGCTTTCGCAAGGCTAGTGAGGATCAGCGCGCCGCCCATATTGACGCTCGGGTTAGCCACCATCAGCTTGGTGTAGGGCCATGCGATCAGCCGGTTGTCCGGCGAGGGCGTCGTGATCTGATCCGGCGCAAAATTCTTCTTCAGCCAGGAATTGGGGTTTTGCGCCGCGACGCTGGCATAGGTCGACCAGAGATCGCCGGATTCGGCCAGCGCCTCGCGCGGGGTCTGGCCCCAATGGGCTGACGTGGCGCTTTCATAGAGGGGGTACACCGTGATGGGCCGGAATACGCCGAGCTTCACGGCCAGCGGCTTCTGGAACGCCGCGCCGCGCTTGGGCTCTTCGACGTCGTGGGCGAACGGCGTCCACGGCGGCTTCACGCCGGCGCGCTCGGCCTTGGTTGCGGTCGATTGCGCCTCCGCGCCGCAGACGGCAGCAACACTGCATTCGCCACGCGCGATGCGCTGCGCCGCCTCGTGCAGATAGCGGATCGGGCTCTCGCCGCCGACCGGACCGTAATAGCAATGCGCAGGGCTGGCGCCGATGCGTGCCGCCAGTTGTTTCTCGGGATCGCGGTATCGCCAGCTCAGGAAATTGACGACGTCGAGCGACTGTATCTCGCCGAGCAGTTTTGCGCCGGAATCGGCTTCCGCGCGCTTCAGCGCCTCCTCGAGCAAGGCGAGGGGCTCGAGCCCTGCGGTGATTTCCTTCGGCCGGTCGACGATTTCGCCGACGCCGACGATCACTGGAATGCGGTCTTCAGGGAGGGAGTTATTGGACATTTTCTTTTCTTGCTTTCAATTGATTGACCACAGCTCCATCTCCGTCATTGCGAGGAGCGAAGCGACGAAGCAACCCAGCTTTCTTGTCGCAGCAAAAGGAAGCTGGATTGCTTCGCTTCGCTCGCAATGACGGCGGTTGTTATGACGGCGGCTCGCTACTCCGCCACCAGCGAATTTATGTGCTCGACGGCCTCGATAAATTCTTCCTTGAATTCCTGCACCACGGCGCCGGCCGACTTCACGCTGTCGACGAGGCCGACGCCCTGGCCGACGAAGTAGCTGACGAGGTCGCGCGCCTGCGCGTTCCCTGCGGCGGCGGCGCGATCGATCGAGTTGAAGGCATCGCGGCTGATGATGCTCTGCAAGGGCATCGGCAGCGCGCCGGGGCTTTCCGGCGCGCGGTCCCAGGCATCGGTCCACACCGAGCGCAATTGCCGCGCCGGCTTCCCGGTGCGGCCGCGCGAGCGGATCGCATCGCGCGAGGACGCCGCGATCATCTTCTCGCGGAAGATTTCGGTGGTCTCCGACTCCACCGTCGCCAGCCACACCGAACCCGTCCACACGCCGGCCGCGCCCATCGCCATGGCGGCGGCCATCTGCCGGCCCGTCATGATGCCGCCGGCCGCGAGCACCGGCACGTCGCGGATCGGCTTCACCGCCTTGATCACTTCCGGCACCACCACCATGGTGGAGACCTCGCCGCAATGGCCGCCGGCTTCGGTGCCCTGCGCCACCAGGATGTCCACGCCGGCCGCGACCTGCCGCACCGCGTGCTCCTTGGCGCCGACGAGGGCGGCGACGGGCACGTCGTGCTTTCTGCCCATTTCGATCATCTCTCGCGGCGGCACGCCGAGCGCGTTGGCAATCAGCCGGATCGGATGGCTGAACGAGACCTCCAGCACCTCCAACGCGCGATGCGCGTCGAACGGCTGCGTCTGGTTGTCGGCGACATTGCTGGTCTGCAGCTCGATGCCGTATTTGTTGAGCAGGTTCTTGGTGTATTCGCGATGTTGCGCGGGGATACGCGCTTCCAGGCTTTTCCACGTGACGTCCTTCTCGCCCGCGGTCGAGATGTTTTCGGGAATCAGCACGTCGATGCCATAGGGCTTGCCGTCGACGTGGTCGTCGATCCATTTCAGTTCCTGCTCGACGGTTTCCGGCGAATGCGTGGTCGCGCCGAATACGCCAAAGCCGCCGGCGCGGCTGACAGCGGCGACGACATCGCGGCAATGGCTGAAGGCGAACAGGGGAAACTCAATTCCCAGCATGTCGCAGATCGGCGATTTCATGTTTCTCTCCCGGCGGTAGCCGTTGGGCGGCTCTTCGTTTTTGATTTTGTGTGGCTGGCCGGAACGCTAGCCCATCCGGGGCGGGAAAGCCAAGCGGACGTCATGACCTCTTGGCCAGACCCCGTTGTAGTACATGCATGCCTACAATTCCGCAGGCCGGAACGGCAGTTTTACGTCTTGCGCTTTGACGCTACGCAGAGAATGCTGGCGGTCAAACCAGAACAGTTCGGGAGAACGCCTCCATGTCCGCCGCGCCATCCATTGCCGCAAAGACCGGGAGCTACGACGTTGTCGTAGTCGGCGCAGGCTTTGCCGGCATGTACATGCTGCACCGGCTGCGCGGTCTCGGCATGACGGCGCGGGTGTACGAGCAGGGCAGCGGCGTCGGCGGCACCTGGTACTGGAATCGCTATCCCGGCGCGCGCTGCGACGTCGAGAGTATGCAATACTCCTATTCTTTTTCCGAGGAATTGCAGCAGGAATGGGATTGGAGCGAGCGCTACGCGCCGCAGCCGGAAATCCTCGCCTACGCCAACCACGTCGCCGACCGCTTCAATTTGCGGCCCGACATCCAGTTCGATACCCGCGTCGAGCGTGCCGGTTTCGACGAGCGCGCCAACGTTTGGTCGGTGACGACATCGGACGGCAAGACGGTGACGGCGAAGTTCGTCGTACTCGCCACTGGCTGTTTGTCCAATGCGCGCATACCCGACATCAACGGCCTCGATCGCTTCAAGGGCAAGATCTATCACACCGGCCACTGGCCGCATGAGGGCGTCGATTTCACCGGGCAGCGGGTCGCCGTCATCGGCACGGGATCGTCGAGCATCCAGGCCGTGCCCGTCATCGCCGAGCAGGCGAAGCACCTGACCGTGTTCCAGCGCACGGCGAATTTTTCGATTCCCGCGCACAATGCGCCCTTGTCCGCGGAATATCGCGACTGGTTCAAAAAGAACTATCCGGAAGTCCGCCGCGTTGCGCGCGAGGTGTCGCGCAATGGCATCTACACGCAGCAGCCGGACCGCGGCGCCCTCGACGACGGCGATAATGAACGCCGCGCCAGATACGAGGCCGGCTGGCAGCACGGCGGCGTGGTGTTCATGGCCGTCTACAACAATGTGCTGCTCGACAAGGCCGCCAACGACACCGCCGCCGATTTCGTCCGCGGCAAGATCGCCGAGATCGTCAAGGATTCGGCCACGGCAAAACTGCTGCAGCCGAACAGCCATCCGATCGGCACCAAGCGCATCTGCGTCGATACCGACTATTTTGCGACCTTTAACCGGCCGAACGTCGCGCTCGTCGACATCAAGACCAATCCGATCGACGAGATTACCGAGAACGCCGTGCGTGTCGCGGGCAAGGACTATGAGGTCGACGCGCTGGTGCTGGCGACCGGCTTCGACGCCATGACGGGCTCGGTGGCGAAGATCGACATCGTCGGCCGCGATAGCCGGACGCTGAACCAGAAATGGGCGGAAGGGCCGCGGACGTATCTCGGCTTGATGAGCGCGGGCTTTCCAAACCTCTTCATCATCACCGGCCCGGGCAGCCCGTCGGTGCTCTCGAACATGATTGTCTCCATCGAGCAGCATGTCGACTGGATCAGCGATTGCCTCGCTTACATGCGTGATGAGGGCCTCGTGACCATGGAGGCCACGACATCAGCCGAGGACAAATGGGTCGCGCACGTCAACGAGGTCGCCCATACCACGCTCTATCCGCAGGCGGCTTCCTGGTACATGGGCGCCAACATCCCGGGTAAGCCGCGCATCTTCATGCCCTATATCGGCGGGGTGCCGGTCTACCGGCAGAAGTGCGACGAGGTCGCCGCAAAGGGATATGAGGGCTTTGCGATGACGGCGGCCGAAAAGACGCGCGCTGCCGCCGCATCATAGCTTTCGTGGGGTGGGCAAAGCGAAGCGTGCCCACCATATCAAGCACGACCTCGAAGGTGGGCGCGCGCAAGGGCGCCTTTGCCCAGCCTGCAATTTCGGAGCAACCGAGTGACCGACGCCCCCGCAACGACCTATGAGCCGCCGAAAGTCTGGACCTGGAACAAGGAGAGCGGCGGGCGCTTTGCCGCCATCAATCGCCCGATCGCCGGTCCCACCCACGAGAAGGAGTTGCCGGTCGGCCGCCATCCCATGCAGCTTTACTCACTGGCGACGCCCAATGGCGTGAAGGCCACGGTCATGCTGGAGGAACTGCTGGAGCTCGGCCACAAGGGCGCCGAGTACGACGGCTGGCTGATCAGGATCGACGGCGAGCAGTTTGGCAGCGGCTTCGTCGGGGTCAATCCGAACTCGAAAATCCCGGCGCTGATGGATCGCAGCGGCAAGGAGCCGATCCGGGTCTTCGAGTCCGGCGCGATCCTGCTGCATCTCGCCGAAAAGTTCGGCGCTTTCCTGCCGGCCGGCGGCCGGGAACGTGCGGAATGCCTGTCGTGGCTGTTTTGGCAGATGGGCAGTGCGCCGTTCCTCGGCGGCGGCTTCGGTCATTTCTATGCCTACGCACCGAGCAAGATCGAATACGCAATCGACCGCTACGCGATGGAAGTGAAGCGGCAGCTTGACGTGCTCGACCGGCGGCTGGCCGACAACGAGTATCTGTCGGGCGGTGCTTATTCGATTGCCGATATTGCGGTGTGGCCGTGGTACGGCTCGATGGTCAAGGGTGTGCTGTACGGAGCAGGCGAGTTCCTGTCCGTGCAGGACTACAAGAACGTGCTGCGCTGGACCGACGCGATTGCCAAACGCCCGGCGGTGCAGCGCGGCCGCATGGTCAATCGCACCTGGGGCGATCCGGCCAGCCAGCTGCACGAGCGCCATGACGCCAGCGACTTCCAGACTAGGACGCAGGACAAGATCGGCGAGCCGGCGAAGGTTTGAGAGTTTTTACCTCCTCCCCTTTGTGGGAGAAGGTGCCTTCGCGAAGCGAAGGCGGATGAGGGGTCTCTATCTGCGGAGACAACCCCTCATCCGTCGCGCTCAGGAGCGCAAGTGCGCTCCAAAGCGCGCCACCTTCTCCCACAAGGGGAGAAGGATAAGAAAAGAGGGGACACCATGGGGTTTGTCGAGAAAGGCGCCATTCGCATCCACTATCAGGAAGCCGGCAGCGGCTTTCCGTTGCTGCTGATCGCGGGCGGCGGATTGAATTCGTGCATCGAGCGCATCACCGGTCCTTATCCGCCATTCAACGCCATGAAGGAGTTTTCGGGCGAGTACCGCTGCGTCGCCTTCGACCTGCGCAACGCCCCTCCCGGGCAATCCTCCGGCCCGCTCGAGATCGATCGGCCCTGGGATTCCCACACCGATGATCAGCTCGCCCTGATGGATCACCTTGGCTGCAAGAAGTTCATGGTGCTCGGCTTCTGCATCGGCGGCCCCTTGATCTGGAACCTGCTGAAGCGCGCCGGCGATCGCGTCGTAGCCGCGGTGCTGGCGATGCCGAGCGGCTCGCGGCCGGAGGTGCGGGATTATTTCTACGACGCCAACATGAATGGCTGGGCGCCGGAGCTGGTCAAACGCCGGCCCGACATCACGATGGAGCAAGCGGAAAAATTCCTGACGAAGATGTACCGCACCGACCCCGACTTCGTCTTCACGGTGACGCGCGATTTCGTGAAGAATTGCCAGACGCCGGTGCTGATCCTGCCCGACGACATTCCGGCTCACCCTTACGCGGTCGCCATGGAGAGCGCGATGCTGGCGCCGAATGCGGAAGTCAGCATGTTTCCCTGGAAAGAGCCGCCGGAGCGTGTTCCGCTGGCGGTGCGCCAGATCCGGTCCTTCCTGCGCGCACACCGGCCGGCGACTTGATCAACCGGTATCTCAACCGTCATTGCGCTCCTCGCAATGACGGGGGTTATTTTGCCGCCGGCCCCTGCGCCGCCGGGAAGATCACCCGGTCATCCGTCCGGCAATAACGGTCCGCGAACATGCGGCCGATCGGATGATAGCGATCCATGTGGACGCGCATCGCCTCGCGGTCCCACAGCTCGTCGCGAATGTAGAAGTTGATGCCTTCGCCCATGATCAGCACGCGGTCGCCATTGACGTCGATGATCTTCCAGATCTTGCACTCCATCGCCCAAGGCGTGTCGGCGAGCCGCGGCACGGAAACCCTGGAGGAGGGCGCGAGCTTCAGCCCGAGATAGGCGGGCTCGCCGATATCGGGCGGAAAGTCGCCGGAGGATTCGTGCATCGCCTGGGCCAGCGGCTCGTCGGCGAGGTTGACCACGAATTCGCCCGTGCGCTGGATATTCACCAGCGTATCCTTCGCCCGCCCGTCCGGCCGCTTGTTGGCCGCGAACATGCACAGTGGTGGGCTCTCGCAGAACGCGTTGAAGAAACTGAACGGCGCGGCGTTCACCACGCCAGATGGCCCGACCGTCGTCACCCACGCAATCGGCCGCGGCAGGACGAACGACGTCAGCACCTTGTAGCGCTCGCGCTGGGTGAGGTCGGAGGGCGCGTATTCCATTTCCTGCTATCTCCTGTCGCCAACGAGTGCTTCGACGCGATCGACGAGCCGCTCAAT
>DATEJC010000265.1:0-6534 GCA_035278345.1 Bradyrhizobium sp.
GAGCAGGCAGCCCTCGACGAGAAGGTGCGGATCGTGCCGCATGATCTCGCGGTCCTTGCAGGTGCCGGGTTCGGACTCGTCGGCATTGACGACGAGATAGCTCGGCCGCCCGTCGGTCGATTCCTTGGGCATGAACGACCATTTCAGCCCGGTCGGGAATCCCGCACCGCCCCGCCCGCGCAGGCCGGAGGCCTTCATCTCGTTGATGATCCAGTCGCGGCCCTTGTCGATGATCGCTTTCGTGCCGTCCCATGCGCCGCGGCGGCGCGCGCCCTCGAGCCCCCAATCATGGAGGCCGTAGAGGTTCTTGAAGATCCGGTCCTTGTCGTCGAGCATCTCAAAACTTTCCGAACATCAACGATTGGCCTGGGAGTAAGCGAGCCCCGCGGCAGCGGCGCCGAAAACGAACGCCCATAACAGGCTCGATTCCAGCGAGGCGCCGAGAATGAAGCGCTGCAGTACAAAGACGAACGCTGCGGCCGCCACGGCATGCAGGCCGATGTAGCGCAAATTCTTCATTGCACCGCCCCTCCCCGTCACATCCACTGCGACCGCGCGCGCCCGCTTCATGTCACTTCCTTCAGCGTGGTCGGCCCGCCCACCGGCGCCGAGAGCTGGCGATCGATCTGCGGGCCGGGCTTCGGCGGATTGCCCGAGGCAAATCCGTCCAGCACCTTGCCGAAGCTTTCCTTGGTCAGATCCTCGTAGGTGTCCTTCCAGATCAGCACCATCGGCGCGTTCACGCAGGCGCCCAGGCACTCGACCTCTTCCCAGCTGAAATTGCCGTCCTTGGAGAGGTGGAAGGGATCATGATGGATGCGGCTCTGGCAGACCTCGATGATATCAGCCGCGCCGCGCAGCCGACACGGTGTGGTGCCGCAAACCTGCACATGCGCCTTCTTGCCGACGGGGGCGAGCTGGAACATCGTGTAGAAGGTCGCCACCTCAAGCACGCGGATGTAGGGCATCTCCAGGAGATCGGCGACGGCGCGGATCGCGGCCTCCGATACCCAGCCCTCATGCTGTTCCTGCACGCGCCACAGGATCGCAATCACGGCGGAAGCCTGCCGGCCCGGCGGGTATTTTGCGATCTGCTGCTTCGCCCAGGCGAGGTTCTCCTCCGTGAACGTGAAGCTCGCGGGCTGTACTTCCTTCGGCGCAAGACGGCGGACGGACATCGTTCAGTCTCTCATTGCAAGCGTGCGTTCAGCGCGTTGATGCGATTCTGCCAGAACGCACTTGCGGTGCCGAACACGTTGTAGCCGGTATTGGACGAAACCTTGATGCGGTCGAGGATCGACAGCTCGGTCACGGTTTCCATGCGATTGCTGCGGGGATCATAGACGATCAGCTTCAGCGGAGTTTGCTCCAGGATAAATCGCGAGACGGTATGTTTGGGGTCGTTGCCGTGCTCCTCGCACAGGATCACGCTGTCCTCCTTGAGGAGGCGCGCGCCGCCTTTGATCGCCTCGATCTCGACGCCCTCGACGTCGAGTTTGATCAGGAATTTGCCGCCGGAAGAAACCTTGCCGTCGTCGAGCAGATTGTCGAGCGCGATGACAGGCACTTCCTCGCCGCCGTCCTGCGTGCCGGCGATGCTGAACGCCTCATGCTTGGTGCCGGAGAGACGTGCCGTGCCGCGCGAGGCGCCGATCGCGCACTTCATCACGTCGAAGCGGTTGTTGTTGATCCCGGCGTTGTTGGCGAGTTTCGGGAAATTCGCTGCCGACGGCTCGACCGCGATCGCCTTGTGCGAACCGTAAGGCTTGCTCGAGACCAGCACCGACCAGTAGCCGTAGTTGGCGCCGCAATCGAGCAGCGTGTAATCGACGTCCACCGAGGCGCGAAACAAGAGATCCAGCTCGTTTTCATAGGAGAAGGTGCGGTTGAGCAGCTTGCTCCAGTAGCCGTCGCCATAGGGAAAGGCGAACGTCGCATCGTCGTTCAGCCTGATCTCGATGTCCCGCCGGGGAAGCGTCTTGCGCAAGAGATTGGCGCAGCGATTGTATCCTCGGTGCGAAAAGTTCGACGAAATCTTGGATCCCAGCGTCAGCGCGACCGCGGCCAGCCGCTCCCACGCGTTCGCGCCTTCCAGCGCGCCCGAAGCCCGATCAAACTGGATGGGCGGGACCGCCATCACCGATCGACCTCTCCGAACACGATATCGAGCGAGCCGAGGATGGCGGAGACGTCGGCGAGCAGATGGCCTTTGCAGATGTGATCCATCGCCTGCAGATGCGCAAAACCTGGTGCGCGGATCTTGCACTTGTAGGGCTTATTGGTCCCGTCGGAGACGAGATAGACGCCGAACTCGCCCTTCGGCGCCTCCACCGCGGCGTAGACTTCGCCGGCCGGCACATGAACGCCTTCGGTGTAGAGCTTGAAGTGATGGATCAGCGCTTCCATCGAGCGCTTCATCTCGCCGCGGCGCGGCGGCGAGATCTTGTTGTCCTCGACGACGACGGGACCCTGCCCGTCGGGCTCGCGCAGTTTCTGGATGCACTGCTTCATGATGCGCACGGACTGGCGCATCTCTTCCATGCGGATGCAGTAACGGTCGTAGCAGTCGCCGTTCTTGCCGATCGGGATGTCGAAATCCATCTCGTCATAGCATTCGTAGGGCTGCGCCTTGCGCAGGTCCCACGCCGCGCCGGAGCCACGCACCATCACGCCCGAGAAACCCCACTCCCAGGCCTCCTTCAACGTGACGACGCCGATGTCGACGTTGCGCTGCTTGAAGATGCGGTTGCCCGTGAGCAGGATCTCGAGGTCGGCAACCACTTGAAGGAACGGGTCGCACCACGCCTCGATATCGTCGATCAGCTTCGGCGGCAGATCCTGATGTACGCCGCCGACGCGGAAGAACGCCGCATGCATGCGCGAGCCGGAGGCGCGCTCGTAAAACACCATCAGCTTTTCGCGCTCTTCAAAGCCCCACAGCGGCGGGGTAAGCGCGCCGACGTCCATCGCCTGCGTGGTGACGTTGAGCAGGTGCGACAGGATGCGGCCGATCTCGCAATACAGCACGCGGATCAACTGACCGCGGCGCGGCACGTTGATGCCCAGCAGCTTTTCCGCTGCGAGGCAGAAGGCGTGCTCCTGATTCATCGGCGCGACATAGTCGAGCCGATCAAAGTAAGGAATCGCCTGCAGATAGGTCTTGTGCTCGATCAGCTTCTCGGTGCCGCGGTGAAGCAAGCCGATATGCGGGTCGACGCGCGCGACGACTTCGCCGTCAAGCTCCAGCACGAGGCGAAGCACACCGTGGGCGGCGGGATGCTGAGGCCCGAAGTTGATCGTGAAGTTACGTAGATTTTGCGGTTGTTCATTCATCGTCAGGCCTTCGGCTCCGCCTTCTCATCGCCGGGCAGCGGATAGTCGGCGCCTTCCCAGGGCGAGAGGAAATCGAACTTGCGGAATTCCTGGTTGAGCCGCACCGGCTCGTACAGCACCCGCTTCTCCTGGTCGTCGTAGCGGACCTCGACAAACCCGGTGAGCGGAAAGTCCTTGCGCAGCGGATGACCGTCGAATCCATAGTCGGTCAGCAGACGGCGCATGTCGGGATGCCCGGTGAAGATCACGCCGTAGAGGTCGTAAGTCTCGCGCTCGAACCAGTCGGCGCCCGGAAAGACGCCGATGATCGACGGCACCTGCGTGTTTTCATCAGCCTCCGCGCGAACGCGGATGCGCGTGTTCAGCGTCGGCGACAACAGATGATAGACGACGTCAAAACGCCTCTCGCGGCCGGGATAGTCGACCGCGGTGACGTCGGTGAAGTTGACGAAGCGGCAGACCGGGTCGTCGCGCAAATACTTTGCGACCTCGACGATCTTCTCCGCCTTCACGTCGATGGTGAGCTGGCCAAACGCCACCGAATGGCCGGTGGCGGCGCCAGCCAGCGCGCTAACAATCGTCTGCCCAAGGGCTTCGAGCTTGCCGTCGTCCATGACCCAAAACCTTAGCGTTCGATGGTGCCGATGCGCCGGATCTTCTTCTGCAGCAGAAGCACGCCGTAGAGCAGCGCTTCCGCGGTCGGCGGACAGCCGGGCACGTAGATGTCGATGGGCACGATGCGGTCGCATCCGCGCACCACCGAGTAGGAGTAGTGATAGTAGCCGCCGCCATTTGCGCAGGAGCCCATCGAGATGACGTAGCGCGGCTCGGGCATCTGGTCGTAGACCTTGCGCAAGGCCGGCGCCATTTTGTTGGTCAGCGTGCCCGCAACGATCATCACGTCGGACTGCCGGGGCGAGGCGCGCGGCGCAAAGCCAAAGCGCTCGACGTCATAGCGCGGCATCGACACCTGCATCATCTCGACCGCGCAGCAGGCGAGCCCGAAGGTCATCCACATCAGCGAGCCGGTGCGCGCCCAGGTGATGAGGTCGTCAGCCGCGGCGACGAAGAAGCCCTTGTCGGACAGTTCGTGATTGACCTCGAGGAAAAACGGATCGCTCGCGCCGACCGGCTTGCCGGTGGCGGGATCGAGAATGCCCTTCGGCGCCGGCGCGATCACCGGAGAGGACGTGGCGGTCGGACTCAATCCCATTCGAGCGCGCCTTTCTTCCATTCATACGCGAAACCGACGGTGAGGACAGCGAGGAACACGAACATCGACCAGAAGCCGGTCGCGCCCAGCTTTCCGAACGCCACCGCCCACGGGAACAGGAATGCCACTTCGAGGTCGAAGATGATGAAGAGGATGGCGACCAGGTAGAAGCGGACGTCGAACTTCATGCGGGCATCGTCAAAAGCGTTGAATCCGCATTCATAGGCAGACAGCTTTTCCGGATCCGGCTGCTGATAGGCGACCAGAAACGGGGCGATCAGGAGCGCCAAGCCGATCAGGCTCGCGACCCCGATGAACACGACAAGTGGAAGATAATTCTGCAAGATGCCGGACATCGGCCACGCCTTTTCCTGCGGCCCGCGCCTTGGCCGCAGATTCGTTGATTGGAATTATTCTTGAGGCTTAGCGCAGCGCAACAGGGCGCGCAAGGCAAGCAATTTTGACGCTTCCGCCTGCCTTTCCGGGGTTTCTACGACTACCCACGGCGGCACTTTTCGGGCCTCTCCCGTCTAACGCACGGGGCCGTTTTGGGTGCCCGAATTCGCCGCTGCGATCAGCTCAAATCTTTCTCGTCCGCCAGCATCCGGGCGGCCTTTTCCGTCAGCCGAGCGATATGGCCGAGCAGCATCGCCAGCTCAGCCTCGCTGAGCTCCGCCAGGAGGCGCCGGTTTCGTTCCTGTGCCCCCGCCACGATGGTGTCGTGAGCGGCGAGCCCGGTCTTGGTCAGCGACACCAGCACTTCCCGGTTGTCCCGCGGATTGACCGCCTTGGAGACCAGCTTGCGCGCTACCAGTTCCGCGAGCGCCCGGCTGATCTGCCCCTTGTCGAGACCAACCAGCTCGGCAAGGCGTACGACGCTCATCGGCGGATGCCGACCCAGATTGGCGACGAGGCCATATTCCACCGATGAAAGCCCTGCCAGGCGCTTGTAGCGCAGCATGGCGCCCCGCTTGAGCAGGTTGGCGAGCACCATCAGGCGCGATGACATCATCGCGGTGATCGGCGCGAATTGCTCATCCTGCTCGAGCCTGCCCTGGGGCAAGCCCGGGGCTTTCGGCTTCCGGTCCATGGCGAAACCTCTGCCAACAAAGTGCTGCTCTGCCAAGCTTCGCAAAGATCGTTGACTTTGTCATCGATTTAATGCTTCATCCTGAAAACAAAGCGCACGACTGCGGCAGCAAGCCAGCGGCGGGGAGGAAAACCATGAACATCACCCAGCGTGATCGCGACCTTGGCACGGCCTATGCCCTGCGCGAGCCCTCGACCCGGACGGAGCTGACCTCGGTTGGCCGCGGCACGCCGATGGGCGAGTTGATGCGGCGCTACTGGCACCCGGTAGGGCTTGCTTCAGACGCCACCGATATCCCCAGAAAAGTGCGCGTGCTCGGTGAGGATCTGGTCCTCTTCCGCGACCGCAAGGGCAATCCGGGCCTGCTGCATGCGCGCTGCTGCCATCGCGGCACCACGCTCTATTACGGCAAGGTCGAGGATGACGGCATCCGCTGCTGCTATCACGGCTGGAAGTTCGACGCCGAGGGCCATTGCCTGGAACAGCCCTGCGAGCCCGATGGCGGCCTGTTCAAGGACAAGGTCCGCCAGCCCTGGTATCCGGTCGAGGAACGTTACGGGCTGATCTTCGCCTATATGGGGCCATCGGACAAAAAGCCCGTGCTGCCGCGCTACGACTGCCTCGAGACCATGGATGAGGACGAGTTCGTCGAGGCCGATGACTCATCGATCGGCGGCGGCGGGCCGGCCGTCATCCCCTGCAACTGGCTGCAGCATTTCGAGAACGTGGTCGATCCCTACCACGTGCCGGTGCTGCACGGCTCGTTCAGCGGGCCGCAATTCACCAACATGATGGCCTCGATGCCCGAGGTGAAATTCGAGATGTCGCCGCGCGGCGTTACGGTGCGCTCGATCCGCAAGCAGGACGACGGCAAGGTCTTCTACCGCGTCACCGAAGC
>DATEJC010000266.1:0-4197 GCA_035278345.1 Bradyrhizobium sp.
CTCGCCGATCTGATCCGCCCGGCGCTGGCCTGGAAGGAAACTTCACCCGGCGAAAAGCCGGCCGGCGCGTTCGACGGCCGCGGCTTCGTGGTGACGCAGGCGATGACCTCGCTGACGGGCTCTGCCGGCGAAGATTTCGCCTCGATCCTGCGCGCGCTCGGCTACCGCATGGACCGCCGCCCGCCGCTCGCCGAAAAGCCGGTCGAGAAGGTGGAGACAATTGCCGCCGAAACGCCGACGGTGGAAGCGGCGCAGGAAGCATCCGGCGATCGCTCGCCTTCGGCAGCATTGCTGCCCGAACTCAACTTTGGCACCGCGGCCAACGACAACGTTCTGCCTGCGCCAGCGGTGGAAACCGCCGCGGCGGCGGAGGCCGAACCCGTCGCTGAAGCGCCTGTCGCGGAGGCGTCCGCTGCGGAAGTCGCCGCGGAACCGGTTGCTGCGGAAGCGCCGGCGGAGACGGTGTCCGTTGAATCCCCCGCCGCCGAAGCTGCGCCCGCGGAAGCTGCGGCAGCAGAAACGCCGGCCGTTGAAGCAACCGCCGCTGCAACGGAAGCCGCTGCCGAGCCCACGCTGGTCGAAGTCTGGCGTCCCGGCGGCCGTCACGAAGAACGCCGCCCGCGTCATGAGCGGGGCCGCCATCGTCACCGCGATCATCGCAAGCCGGAAGGCGCGCAGGCTGCGACCGGCGATGCCGCCGCGCAGCCCGCCGAAGGCGAAAAGGCGGGTGAGCATCGCGGCCGTCGCGACCGTCAGCGCGATTTTCGAAAGCCGCGCGAAGGCGGCGAGGGCGCGCCGCGTGAGGGCAAGCGCGAGGAACGCGGCGATCGCCGCGAGCGCTTTGAAGGCAAGGGCAAGGACCGCGACGAACGGCGCGACAAGTTCGAGCGCAAGGATCGGCCCGAGCGCGGCGGCCGCGATCGCGACAAGGGCCGCGATCGCCGTGACCGCGAGAGCGGTCCGTCGCACCGGCAATACGCGACATCAGCCAATCCGCGCGACAATCGCGCCGCCGATCCCAATTCGCCCTTCGCCAAACTCGCGGCGCTCAAGGAGCAGCTCGCGCGCAAGGAGTAGCGTTTTCGAGCGAAGCCGGTACCGGTTCTCGTGAAGAAACGCGTCAAACCAAAGAGTAACGCGCGCTAACGACGAGAGAAGTTTGGATCGCCAGCGTCTCGACAAATGGCTGTGGCATGCGCGGGTGGTCAAGGCCCGCACCAGCGCCGCAGCGCTGGTCGAGCGCGGCCATGTCCGCATCAACGGCGTGCGCGAGACTTCGCCCGGTCATGCCGTGAAGCCAGGCGACGTCATCACCATCGGCCTCGACCGCGGCGTGCGCCTGATGAAGGTGATCGGCTTCTCCGAGCGGCGCGGCGATGCGACCGCCGCACGCGCGCTGTACGAGGATTTGCAGCCGGGCCGAACGTGACTATCTGAAGCGGGCGGGGATGCGCGAAATGGCCGGATTTGGCCGGTCCGCTTCCCTTGCGGCAGCGCACGTCCTGCGCTAGCAACGCCCCCAGAATTTGCCGAGAAATAAGACCGTTCCGGAGCCTTGGATGACTTACGTCGTCACTGAAGCCTGCATCAAGTGCAAGTACACCGATTGCGTCGAGGTCTGCCCCGTCGATTGCTTCTACGAGGGCGAGAACATGCTGGTGATCCATCCGGACGAATGCATCGACTGCGGCGTTTGCGAGCCGGAATGTCCGGCCGATGCCATCAAGCCCGACACCGAGCCGGGCCTGGAGAAGTGGCTCGAGGTCAATGCCGAATATGCCAAGAGCTGGCCGAACATCACCCAGAAGAAGGACTCCCCGGCCGACGCGAAAGAATTCGAGGGCGTGGAAGGCAAGTTCGAGAAATATTTTTCCAAGGAGCCCGGCGCCGGCGACTGATTCGCGGGTTGCCCCAAAACCGCAGTTAGGTCCGAATCGGGACTAATAAAGCGCGCGCGTTTAACCCTAATTCTGTAACAGAGTGTCAAAACGGCTCCGAATGCGCCCGGATTCGGGCGTAAATCATTGATTTTTGCGCAAAATGTGCTATATTGGGCACATTCTAACCGAACCCGTCAGCCCAGCTTGGCCCCTATGGGTTCCCCAAAAACCTTGAACAGGGGCGTGGCCGTTTCCCGCGCGCAGGCTGTGTCACAGAAAACGCGTAAACAGAGTGCTTCCAAGACCACCAAGAAAAGTGCTGCGGCGAGCCGCAGCGCATCGAAGGGCCGTGCCAAGGCGTCCGTGAAGGAAACCAAAAAGGCGGCTGCGAAGTCCTCCAATAAAAGAAGTGCAATGCCATCCAAGAATGCCAAGACTGTCGCGAAGGCGGCTGGTTCGAAGTCGTCTGCTTCGAAGGCGCCCAAGGTTGCCGCGAAAACTGCCAAGACCCCTGTGAAGCCCGTTGCCGCTGCTGCTCCCAAGGCTGCCGCGAAGCCGGCGGTCGCGCCGCGCGTGGAAGAGAAGAAGCCGCTGACCCAGCGCCAGGGCTTCAAGACCAACGAGTTCGTGGTTTATCCGGCGCATGGCGTCGGCCAGATCCTCGCCATCGAAGAGCAGGAGATCGCGGGCGCCAAGCTCGAGTTGTTCGTCATCAACTTCATCAAGGACAAGATGACGCTGCGCGTGCCGACCGCCAAGGTTGCCAATGTCGGCATGCGCAAGCTGTCCGATCCTGTGCTGGTCAAGAAGGCGCTCGAAACCCTCAAGGGCCGCGCCCGCGTCAAGCGCACCATGTGGTCGCGCCGCGCCCAGGAATATGAAGCCAAGATCAATTCGGGCGATATCGTCGCGATCGCGGAAGTCGTGCGCGACCTCTATCGTTCCGAGTCGCAGCCCGAGCAGTCCTACAGCGAACGCCAGCTCTATGAAGCGGCGCTCGACCGCCTGTCGCGCGAGATCGCCGTCGTGCAGCACTCGACCGAGACCGAAGCGGTCAAGGAAATCGAGAGCCAGCTCGCCAAGAGCCCGCGCCGCGGCGCCAAGACCGAAGCCGAAGGTGCCGCCGAGGGCGATGCCGAGGGTGACGATCTCGACTCGGAGGGCGACGATGCCGCTGTCGAGGACGAAGCCGCCTGAAAGGATGGCGAAGATTGAATACGAAAGGCCCGGCGAGAGCCGGGCTTTTTGTTTGTGGGGTGGATTGGCGTGCTCTCTTTGACGGGCCGAGGCATTCCACTTCCGGGCTATTCCGATAGCCGCTACCATCGCGGCCGGGCAGCGTTCATCCGGGAGTTCCGAAGATGAGGCGGCAGAAGAAGTTCTATGCCTGGGGCTACGCCGACGAGGATCTGACTCCCGAGGAAATCAGGCCGTGGGAGGCTGATATCGCCCGACGCTATGGCGTCTCGGGTTTCGACGTTACGCCGCCGCCCAAGGCTGACGAGATCACGCTGCGCGCGCCGCGCGTCGCGGTTCCCGCAGCCCTTCAGCCGATCGTTCGCACCGATCATCTCGTCCGGCTGGAGCACAGCTACGGCAAGGCCGGGTTTGACACCTGTCGGATGTTCATGCGCTCCGTGCCCAATCCCCCCGACGCGGTGGCGTTCCCCGAAAGCGAAGAGGACATCGTCCGCGTCCTCGATTGGTGCGACCAGATCGGCGCCAAGGCGATCCCCTATGGCGGCGGCTCGTCGGTGGTGAAGGGCATCGAGCCATCGGCTGCGTTCGACAAGGTTGTGACGATCTCGATGCGCCACATGGATCAGGTGCTGGAAGTCGACCCCGTAAGCCAGGCCGCGCGCATCCAGGGCGGCGTGTACGGACCGCACATCGAGGAGCAGCTGCGCGACACGCCCTTCACCATGCGCCACTACATGCAGGCCTACCGCTGTTCCACGCTGGGCGGCTGGATCGCCACCCGCTCGGGCGGTCACTACGCCACGCTCTACACCCACATCGACGATTTCGTGGAAAGCACGCGGGTCGTGACCCCGGCCGGCACGCTCGAGACGCGCCGCCTGCCGGGCTCCGGCGCGGGACCGAGCCCCGATCGCATGTTCATCGGCTCGGAAGGCATTTTGGGTATCATCACCGAGGCCTGGATGCGGCTGCGCAAGAAGCCGGGTTTTCGCGCGGCGACCAGCGTCCGTTTCAAAAATTTCTATGCCGGCGCCGACGCGGTGCGCGGCATCACCCAGGCCGGCCTCTATCCCGCCAACTGCCGGCTGCTCGAGGCACGCGAAGCGCTGCCCGGCAT
>DATEJC010000267.1:0-2816 GCA_035278345.1 Bradyrhizobium sp.
CGTTTGCGCCCGATGTGACATTGCTAAGTTGCTGGAAAAGGTTCAATTCCGGTAGATCATCCCGGAATGACAGTGAAGCGGTGAGCGAAATCCTGTAATCTTCCTCCCATGGAATGGACCGACGAAGGCATCGTGCTGGGCGTACGGCGGCATGGCGAATCCTCCGCCATTGTCGAGTTGTTGACGCGCGAGCACGGCCGGCACCTCGGCCTCGTCCGTGGCGGTTCCGGCTCGCGGATGCGGCCGCTGCTGCAGCCCGGCAATGGCGTTCGCGCGGTGTGGCGCGCGCGGCTTGACGAGCATCTCGGCACCTATGCCATCGAAGGCTTGCGGCTGCGCGCCGGCTCGCTGCTGGCATCCTCGCATGCGGTCTATGGGGTCACGCACCTTGCCGCCCTGGTGCGCCTCCTGCCCGAGCGCGATCCGCATGAAGACATCTACGACATGCTGGAACACACGCTGGATGATTTCGAGGACGCCGGCGGTGCGGCCGCGCATATCGTGCGCTTCGAACTCGCCATGCTCGCCGAGTGCGGCTTCGGGCTCGACCTCTCCAATTGCGCCGCCACCGGCGAGACCACCGAGCTGATCTATGTCTCGCCGAAATCCGGCGGGGCGGTGTCGCGCAGCGCCGGCGAGCCCTGGCGCGACCGGCTCTTGCCGTTGCCGGCGTTCTTGCGCGAAGGCGAGGGAGGCGCTAACGCCTTCACCGACGAGGATTTGCAGGACGGATTTCGGCTCACCGGTCTGTTCCTGCTTCGCCACGTCCTGGAGCCGCGCGGGCAGGGCCATTCCGACGCCCGCGAGGGCTTTATCAACGCGGTGCTGAAATATCGGGCCCGGGCCCGGACTGCGGTTCCGTAGCGCCCCCGTGCAGCCTAAATTGGGCTGCTGATTCGCAAATCGATTCGACCACTCAAAAAATCCAAAACGGCTCCCATGGGAAAGCAAGTCACTCCGCCGGAACCGGCCGAGGTCCACCAGGTCATGCTGCGCGATGCGCTGGAAGAGCGCTATCTCGCCTATGCGCTTTCGACCATCATGCACCGCGCGCTGCCGGATGCCCGCGACGGCCTCAAGCCGGTGCACCGTCGCATCCTCTACGGCATGCGCCTGCTGCGGCTCGATCCCGGCGCGGCCTTCAAGAAATCCGCAAAAATCGTCGGCGACGTGATGGGCTCGTTCCATCCGCATGGCGACCAGGCGATCTACGACGCCATGGTGCGCCTCGCGCAGGATTTCAACTCGCGCTATCCGCTGGTCGACGGCCAGGGCAATTTTGGCAATATCGACGGCGATAATCCCGCCGCCTACCGCTACACCGAAGCGCGCATGACAGATGTCGCGCGGCTCTTGCTCGAGGGCATCGACGAGGACGGCGTCGAGTTCCGCCCGAACTACGACGGCCAGTCGAGGGAGCCGGTGGTGCTGCCCGGCGGCTTCCCGAACCTGCTCGCCAACGGCGCGCAGGGCATTGCCGTCGGCATGGCGACCGCGATCCCGCCGCACAACGCCGCCGAGCTTTGCGATGCCGCGCTGCATCTGATCGAGAAGCCCGAGGCCAAGTCGAGGTCGCTGCTGAAATGGGTCAAGGGCCCGGACTTCCCGACCGGCGGCGTCGTGGTCGATTCCAAGGAAGCGATCACCGAGGCCTATGTCACCGGCCGCGGCTCGTTCCGAACCCGTGCCAGGTGGAAACAGGAAGAGGGCTCGCGCGGCACCTGGGTCATCGCCATCACCGAAATTCCGTGGCTGGTGCAGAAGTCGCGCCTGATCGAGAAGATCGCCGAACTCCTCAACGAGAAGAAGCTGCCGCTGGTCGCCGACGTCAGGGATGAGTCGGCCGAAGACGTCCGCATCGTGATCGAGCCGCGCGCCAGGACGGTCGATCCGGAACTGATGATGGAGTCGCTGTTCAAGCTCACTGAGCTTGAAAGCCGCATCTCGCTGAACCTCAACGTGCTCATAAAGGGCAAGATCCCAAAGGTGGTGGGGCTCGCCGAATGTTTGCGCGAATGGCTCGACCATCTGCGCGATGTGTTTGTCCGCCGCACCAACTTCCGCAAGGGCCAGATCGAGAACCGGCTGGAGATCCTCGGCGGCTATCTGATCGCCTATCTGAACATCGACAAGGTGATCAAGATCATCCGCACCGAGGATGAGCCGAAGCCCGCGCTGATCAAGGCGTTCAAGCTCACGGAAGTGCAGGCCGACGCCATCCTCAACATGCGCCTGCGCTCCTTGCGCAAGCTCGAGGAGATGGAGATCAAGACGGAGGACAAGAACCTCCGCAACGAATTGAAGGGCATCAAAGCGCTGCTCGGCTCCGAACCCGAGCAATGGAAGAAGGTCGCCGAGCAGGTGACGAAGGTTCGCGACATGTTCGGGCCGAAGACGAAGCTCGGCAAGCGCCGCACGACCTTCGCCGACGCGCCCGAGCACGACCTCGCCGCGATCGAAGAAGCCTTTGTCGAGCGCGAGCCGGTGACGGTTGTGGTCTCCGAGAAGGGCTGGGTCCGCACCATGAAGGGTCACGTGGAGGATCTCTCCGGCCTGTCGTTCAAGACCGACGACAAGCTCGAACACGCTTTCTTCGCCGAGAGCACCTCGAAACTGCTGGCGTTTGCCACCAACGGCAAGTTCTATTCGCTCGATGTCGCAAAGCTGCCGGGTGGCCGCGGTCATGGCGAGCCGATCCGCATGTTCATCGACATGGAGCAGGAAGCCTCGATCGTCTCGCTGTTCGCCAACAAGGGCGGCCGCAAATTCCTGGTCGCCAACAGCGAGGGCCAGGGATTTGTGGTCAACGAGGACGA
>DATEJC010000268.1:0-4886 GCA_035278345.1 Bradyrhizobium sp.
GTACTTGCCGAGAGCCTTGCCGTTGGCGACCATGTATTCCTTGTAGCCTTCCGGATCGCTCACATCGGCAAACACCACCCAGTAGCCCTTGGCCATATCGTTTTCCTTTGCAAAGCTTGTGGTAGAGGTATCTCGCGAAGATACCGGATTTGACTGAGGTAGCGGCGAAGTGCCCCGGGGATCGAACGGCCTGTGGATAAGTGTGGCTGTCACCGGCACGTAACATACCGCGGCTAGGGTCCGCCTGCGTTTGATCAGGCCCCCCGTCTCAGATCACACGCCCCAGCGGTCCCAGTCAGTCGCCGCGTCTGACCGGGGCCGCATTTTTTTGTGCTGCTGCGCACGGCGCGGCACTGTCATGCGGGGCAGATGGTGTGATGGCACCTTGCCGGCGTCCGGGTCGCAAGTCACAATCCCCGCCCCTCCCGCCTTCGCGCCCCAACAGGATCGAACATGCAAATTCGCAATCTCGGCGGCTCCGGCCTGCGCGTTTCCGCCGTCGGCCTTGGCTGCAACAATTTCGGCCAGCGCACGGACCTCGAAACCTCGCGCAAGGTGATCCACCGCGCCATCGACCTCGGCGTCACGTTGTTCGATACCGCCGACATCTATGCCGGCATGGGCGGCTCGGAGACGGTGCTCGGCACCGTGCTTGGCGACCGCCGCAAGGACATCGTGCTGGCGACGAAATTTTCCAAGCCGATGGCCACCGACGGCACCAAGCAGGGCGCCTCGCGCCGCTACATCATGGCAGCGGTGGAAGCGAGCTTGAGGCGGCTGAAGACCGACTACATCGATCTCTACCAGCAGCACGATTATGATCCGCTGACGCCGATCGAGGAGACGCTGCGCGCGCTCGACGATCTCGTCCGGCAAGGCAAGGTGCGCTACATCGGCAATTCCAACTTTCCGGCCTGGCGCATCGCCGAAGCCGAGCACGTCGCGCGCGCGATGAACGTCAATCGCTACGTCTCCTGCCAGGACGAATACAGCCTCGTGGTGCGCGACATCGAAAAGGATTTGCTGCCGGCGGCGCAGGAATACGGGCTTGGCCTGTTGCCGTTCTTCCCGCTGGCGAGCGGACTTCTCACCGGCAAATACAAACGCGGCGCGCCGCCGCCGGACGACACCCGCTTCGGCAAGGCGCCGGCCTTGAAGGATCGCTACGTCACGCCGCGCAATGAAGACATCGTCGAGAAGCTGCAGGCCTTCGTGCAGGCACGCGGCCACACGATGCTGGAGCTGGCGTTCTCCTGGCTCGCCGCCCGGCCGCAAGTGTCGAGCGTGATCGCCGGCGCAACGCGCGTGGAACAGATCGAGCAGAACGTGAAGGCGATCGAGTGGACGCTGAGCGCGGAGGATATGGCCGAGATCGACAAGATCACGAAGGGGTAGCTGTGGGGAGCCGCGCTATCGCTCCCTCTCCCCGCTCTTCGCGGGGAGAGGGTTGGGGTGAGGGGCCTCTATCCAAGAAGCGCGTTCTGAATGGTCAAGCGCGCACGGTCTCGCGAGTCGGATGGATTTTTCATTGCGGCCACAGATTACCTTGCCCCTCACCCGGATTGCATTTCATGCAATCCGACCTCTCCCCGCTCTTCGCGGGGAGAGGGTTGGGGTGAGGGGCCTCTATCCGCGCAGCTCACTCTGAATGGTGAGCAGCACCCCTTCAATATTGCCGAGCACGTCGTTGTTCCAGAAACGAATGACTTTGTAACCTTCATCGCTCAGGCGGCGATCGCGAATTGCATCGGCAGTGGATTCATTGTGCTGCCCTCCGTCGACTTCAATGACAAGCTGCTTCTCGCGACAGACGAAGTCGCAGATGTAAGGACCTATAGGCACTTGTCGAGCGAACTTGTGTCCGTCGATCTGGCGATTTCGGATACGACTCCATAGGGCCGTCTCGGCGTCGGTTTGATTGACGCGCAGGCGTCTTGCGAATCGGATGGTCTCTTCCTTGCGGCCACGCATTGCCTTGCCCCTCACCCGGATTGCATTTCATGCAATCCGACCTCTCCCCGCAAGTGCGGGGAGAGGTTAAGCAAGCAGCCCCTTCATCGGCCTTGCCCCGGCGCTGTCGGGGAAGACGGAGGCCAGAGCGGCTTCGCCGATGCCGAGATGATCGTGCAGGACGCCCTTGAAAACCGCACGCAGGTCCGTGGTCGGGGCGAGGTCGCGGCCCTGGTAGAGGTTGGCGGTCTTCAGGCCCGGCCAGTCCGAGATGATGCGGCCGCCCTTCACTGCGCCGCCGACGAGCAGCGCCACCGTGCCGGTGCCATGATCGGTGCCTTCGGTGCCGTTGATGCGCGCGGTGCGACCGAATTCAGTGGCGACCACCACGACCGTGTCGCGCCAGCGCTCGCCAAGACCGCCTTCGAATTCCGCCAGCGCGCCGTCGAGGCCGCCGAGCAGCTGCGCGAGGCGGCCCGTCGCGCCGCCCTCATTGGCATGGGTGTCCCAGCCGTCGAAGGCAAGCGCTGCGATGCGCGGGCCGTCATCAGCGGCCATCAGTTTCGCCGCGCCGCGCGCCACCAGCCGCATCGCGCCGGCGCCATTGATGCCGGGTTTCGGCTTCATGTCGTCGCCTTTCGCGACCTTGTCGAGTTGCAGGCCGGCGGCGAGCGCCTTGCCGAGCGCCGGATCGCGCTGGCTGTAGAGATCCATCAGCCGCATCGCCGTGTCCTCGGCGGCCTGCGGCAGCGCGACCGGCGCCCAGGCCACCGTCGGCGCCGCGCCGCGCAGGATCAAGGGCGTGGTCGGGCCGACCGCAAGCCCGCTCTTGATCCGCTCGCCGCGCGGCAGGGATTCCAGCGCGCGGTTGAGCCAGCCGGATTGCACGCGGCCCGGGCCGGCGAAGCCGCTCTCCAGCACATCCTGCCCGTCGAAATGCGAGCGCTCGCGATAGGACGTTGCCACCGCGTGCACGATCGCGGCGCGCTTCTCGCGGTACATGCGCGACAGCTCCGGCATCGCCGGATGCAGGCCGAAGAAATTGTCGAGCATGGTGGCGGGCTTCGCACCGCTGGACGTGAGCGCGATCGAGCCGTGCAGGGCGGCATAGTCAGGATCGCCGATCGGCGCGACCGTTGCGAGGCCATCGAGCGCGCCGCGCAGGATGACGACGACCAGGCGCGGATCGTGGCCATCGGCGGCGCGTGCGAATTTCGGCAAATAGGCCCAGGCGGCGAAGGACGCGCCGCCGAACAGCAGCGATCGCCGCGTGGGCGATAAGTTGCGGCTTTCGCAGCAATCCATTGTCGTTTCCACAGGTCACCTCCTCTGGAATTCCGGCGACATCAAGAGCAACGCCAGCGCCTGCTGGCGCGACTCCGCGCGCTCGACGGTGCGCCGCGTCTCCGGCGATGCAGCGTCCGCCGCGATCACTTCGAGCAGCTCGCGCGGATCGATGCTGTCGGCAATGCGCGAGGCGAGCTGTGCGGAAATGTCGAGCCGCAATTTCATGCCTTCCGGCGCGGCCCAGGCGGCATTGCTGTCCGGAAATCCGTTCGGGCCGGCCGGCGACCACAGCGGCTGGCCGAGTGCGTTGAGGGCGCCGAGATAGCGGCCGGGATCTTCGGGGATGCGCGCCAGCACGCGCGCGGCGGCGATCAGGAATTCGTAAGGGGAGCGGATCTTCGTCAGCGGCGCTTTCCACGCCTCGTCCGAATCGATCAGCGCCAGCGTCAATGCCCGGAGATCGCCGTCGGTCCTGGTGAACACGTCTTGCAGGTTCGCAACCAGCCCCGGCGGCGGATCATCGGCGACGAAATGGCGGGCGAATTTGCCGGCGACGAATTTCGCAGTGGAAGGATGGCGCGCCAGATCGGCGAGAACAGCTTCGCCCTGCCCGACGCCGCCGGCCTCATAGGTCTTGCCGAGCACGCGCTGGCTGCCCGGCTGATGCGCATTGGCGTTGAACGCGAAGGTGCCGGGCGCGCCGAGCTGACCCTGCCTGCCGGCAAAGGTCCACCCGGTGATGACGCGCGCCAGCGACGTGACGTCCTCCTGCGTGTAGCCGCCGTCAACGCCGAGCGTATGCAGTTCCATGATCTCGCGCGCGAGATTTTCGTTGAGGCCGCGGTTGCGGTTGATGCCGGCGCGGGAGTCAGGTCCGAGCGATTGCTGGTTGTCGAGGAAGAACAGCATTGCCGGATGCTGCTCCACCGCCTTCAGCATGTCGGCGAAGCGGCCGAACACAAAGGGACGGATCGCCTCGCGCTCGAACGAGCCGGCCCACATCCGCGCCAGACCGCCCTTGCCGGCGGAGATGCAGAAGTGATTGGACCAGAACGCCACCAGCCGCTCGACGATGCCGCAATCGGCCATGCTGGCGCGCTGCATGCGTGCCAGTGCTTCGGTGCGAAAGGTTTTCTGGATGACGTTGGGCGGTTGCGGTGGCGGCGGCTTAGCGTTGGGCTGCATCGGCTCCGCTGGCGGAGTGGCCGCAGCCGCATTGCCCGCTTCGCCCGGCCGCATCGCCGGTTCTTTCGGCGCCATCTCCATCGCGATGCGGTTGAGCGAGAGGTTCTGCGTTTGCTTCGGCCTGGCGTCGCCCGGTTGCGGTGCTTCGGCCGGAGCGCCCTCCGTGCCGGATTTCGCCGCCGCGTTGCGGGCCTGCTGGATCTCGAACTGATATTCGAAGACGGCTTTCGCCAGCGCCGGCGTCGAGGCAAGGCCGGGCAGTTCGAGCAGCGCGCCGTTCGGGCGGCTCAGCTCGGCCTTCACAAAACCGCGCGGATCGGAAGCGGCGTTGACGAAGTCGCCCGATGCGCCGCCGCGCGCGCCGAAGCCGAAGCGATTGAGGGCGACTAGCGCGGCTTGCGAATCGCGGGCCATCGGGTTTCCCTCGCAGCGTCCTTGATCTCTGATTTGCGAGGGATCATAAC
>DATEJC010000269.1:0-5593 GCA_035278345.1 Bradyrhizobium sp.
TATGGCTCCAATGCCCGGATGGGTGCCGGCGACTGGATGGTGGTGGAAGCCGACGAGAGCGACGGCACGTTCCTGAAACTGCCGTCCGATGTCGTCATCGTCACCAATATCGACCCCGAGCATCTCGATCACTTCAAGACGTTTGAGGCGATCCAGGAGGCGTTCCGCCAATTCGTCGAGAACGTGCCGTTCTATGGCTTCGCCGTGATGTGCACCGATCATCCCGTGGTGCAGAGCATGGTCGGCCATATCGAGGACCGCCGCATCGTCACCTATGGGCAGAACCCGCAGGCCGATGTCCGGCTGACGGATCTGGTGCCGATGGGCGGTGGCTCGAAATTCAAGGTCGTGATCCGCGACCGCAAGAACGATACGACCCGTGAGATCGCCGATCTCGTGCTGCCGATGCCGGGCCGCCACAACGCGTCGAATGCGACCGCGGCGATCGCGGTGGCGCACGAACTCGGTGTTTCCGACGAGGTGATCCGCAAGGCGCTTGCGGCCTTCGGCGGCGTCAAGCGGCGCTTTACCCGTACCGGCGAATGGAACGGCGTCACCGTGATCGACGACTATGGCCACCACCCGGTCGAGATATCGGCGGTGCTGAAGGCGGCGCGGGAATCCACCAACGGCAAGATCATCGCCGTGGTGCAGCCGCATCGCTACACCCGCCTGCAGTCGCTGTTCGAGGAATTCTCCAATTGCTTCAATGATGCCGACACCGTTGTGGTGGCGGAGGTTTATCCGGCGGGCGAAACGCCGATTCCGGGCGCCAATCGCGACGGCCTGGTCGCAAGCCTGCGCGCGCACGGCCATCGCGAGGTGATTTCGCTGCCGAATGCGGCGGAGCTCGCGAAGATCGTGCACGGGATCGCGAAGAGCGGCGACCTCGTCGTGTGTCTCGGCGCCGGCAACATCACGCAATGGGCCTACGCATTGCCCGGCGAATTGAAAGCGTTGGGTTAGCAGTGTCGTTCCCCGACCTCACGTCCGATCTAAAGGCCGCCATGCCGCAGCTGCGCGGGCGGCTGCTGGCCAACCAGTCGCTGGCGGAACTCACCTGGTTTCGCGTCGGCGGGCCGGCGCAAATCCTGTTCACGCCGGCGGATGAGGGCGATCTCGCCTACTTCCTGAAGCATCTTCCGAACGAATTTTCGGTCTATGTCGTCGGCGTCGGCTCCAATCTGATCGTGCGCGACGGCGGCATGCCGGGCGTGGTGATCCGCCTCGCGCCGCGCGCCTTTGGCGAGACGAGCGCGGAAGGAGACACCGTCACCGCTGGCGCGGCGGCGCTCGACAAGCGCGTGGCGGAGACGGCGGCATCTGCCAATATCGGCGGCATGGAATTCCTCTTCGGCATTCCCGGCACCATCGGCGGCGCGCTGCGGATGAATGCGGGCGCCAATGGCCGAGAGACCAGGGACGTGCTGATCGAGGCTGTTGGCATCGGCCGTGATGGTGCAAAGCACACCTTCACCAATGCCGACATGAAGTTCATCTACCGCAACAGCGGCGTCGATCCCTCCATCATCTTCACCTCTGCAAGGTTCCGCGGCACAGTCGCGTCGCCCGAAGCCATTCGCGCGCGCATGAACGAGGTTCAGACCCACCGCGAAACCGCTCAACCGATTCGTGAAAAGACCGGCGGCTCCACCTTCAAGAACCCGCCCGGCAACAGCGCCTGGAAGTTGATCGATGCCGCCGGTTGCCGGGGCCTCCGCGTCGGCGGCGCGCAGGTGTCGGAAATGCACTGCAATTTCCTGATCAACACTGGCAACGCCACCGGCCATGACATTGAAACGCTGGGCGAAGCCGTGCGCGAGCGAGTTAAAGCGAATTCCGGTATAGAGCTGCATTGGGAAATCAAGCGGATCGGGGTCGAGCGTAGCCAATGAAAAATACCATCCTCTTCGGCGGCACCAACACGGAGCGGCTGGTCTCGGTCGCCACAGCTCAAGCGCTGTGTGAAGCACTGCCGGAAGCCGACCTCTGGTTCTGGCACGTCGCTGATACCGTACATGAAGTGACGAAGGCAGAACTGCTCGGCCACAAGCGCCCCTTCGAGGATGAGTTCAAGCCGGAGCGCCGCGGCTTGCCGCTGGCGCAGGCGCTCGACCGCGCCAGGGCCGAGCGCCGCGTGCTCGTGCTTGGCCTGCACGGTGGCACGGCGGAGAACGGCGAGTTGCAGACCATGTGCGAACTCCGCGGCGTGCCCTTCACCGGCTCGGGCTCGGCATCCTCGCATCTCGCCTTCGACAAGACCGCCGCAAAACGCTTTGCCGCGCTTGGCGGCGTGCCGTCTCCGTCAGCCATCGAGCTCGACCAGCTCGACGATGCCTTCGCCGAATACGGCAAGCTGATCGCAAAACCGGTCAGGGACGGCTCGAGCTACGGTCTGATCTATGTTGTTGCGAAGCAGGACCTCGTCGCCGTCCGTAATGCCGCCAAGACCGAGGAATATCTGATCGAGCCGTTTATCACCGGCACCGAGGCGACCTGCGGCGTGCTGGAGCAGTCCGACGGCAAGATATTCTCGCTGCCGCCGATCGAGATCGTCCCCGCCGAAGGACGTTTCGACTACACCGCCAAGTATCTGCTGAAGTCGACGCAGGAGATTTGCCCCGGCCGCTTCTCGCCTGAAGTTACCGCGCAATTGCAGGATCTCGCGGTGAAGGCGCACCGCGCGCTGTCGTGCTCCGGCTATACGCGGTCCGACTTCATCATCTCCGCGAAAGGGCCGATTTACCTGGAGACCAACACGCTGCCGGGCCTCACCAAGGCCTCGCTGTATCCGAAGGCGCTGAAGGCGGAAGGTATCGATTTTAGCGATTTCCTGCACGATCAGATCGCGCTGGCGGTCAAGCGCACGCAAAGGTAGTTCGGAACCCCGGCTTCTTCCGGGGTCTCAAAATCCCCCAAAAGGCGACAAACCTGCGGCAAACCCCTCACAGCACGAGCGAAATCGCCGCTTGGGCAGGTCTGGTTTACCCTTTGTTTACCAGGAAGAACGAAGGTTAACGCTGGCGGCGCAGGTGTGCGCTCGGCCGGCCATGGAGGCATGACCGAGACGCCATTTGTGCCAACGCCCGCAAAGGCTTGCGGGTCATGATTGACGGGCTCGTGCAATGGATGGTGCAGGGCGCTCCAGGCGATCGAGGAGATCAGCGGAGCCGAAGACTGACCTGAAGGCGGCCGCGATTGGCGCGGTCGTGCTGCTGCGCGAATATTTTGGATGGGATCGTAAACGTGTGAAGGCCTCGCGCGATCGCGAGCCGCCGCACCGTGCGATCCTTTTGCTCGAGCGCTATGCGCCGCGCCGCGCCGCGCTGTGGCTTACCATTGCAACGCTGCTCGGCAGCGCCGGGCTCGGCGTCGTCAAGGGCGGCCATGTCGATGCCGTCTTGGCGCAGCTCGCAGACGGCCGCAACGCGCTCGCCAATTCCGCGGGCTTCCGCATCACTGCCGTCGCCATCAACGGCCGCAAGCAGCTCAGCCAGGACGAAGTGCTCGGCATCGGCGGCGTCAACGGCCGCTCGTCGCTGCTGTTCCTCGATGCCGCCACCGTGCGCGACAAGCTGAAGGCCAATCCGTGGATTGCGGATGCGACCGTGCTGAAATTCTATCCCGGCCAGCTGCAGATCGACCTGGTCGAGCGCACGGCCTTTGCCCTGTGGCAGCAGGACGGCCGGCTTGCCGTGATCGCCGAAGACGGCGCCGTTCTGGAGCCCTATGTGTCGCGCCGCTTCACCTCGCTGCCGCTGGTGGTGGGCAAGGGCGCCGCGACCCGCGCCCGCGATTTCCTGGCGCTTTTGGCGCGCTATCCGCAAGTTCACTCCGTCACCAAGGCCGCGATCTTTGTCGGCGAGCGACGCTGGAACCTGCGCCTGAAGGACGGCCTCGACATCCGCCTGCCCGAGAACGACGTCGGCAACGCGCTCGCCGCACTCAGCAAGATGGACAAGGAAGACAAGCTGTTCTCCCGCGACATCGTCGCGGTCGACATGCGCTTGCCGGATCGGCTGACGGTGCAATTGTCCGAAGACGCGGCCAGGGCCCGCGAAGAGCTGTTCAAGGACAAGAAGAAGAAAAAGGCCGGTGACGCATGACCGGCTTTGATCGCACCCAGACGCCGAAGACGCGCCCGATGACCAAGCGCACCACGATGGTGGCTTCGCTCGACATCGGCACCAGCAAGATCGCCTGCATGATCGCGCGGCTGAAGCCGAGCCCGCCGAACGATGCGCTGCGCGGCCGCACCCATGCGGTGGAACTGATCGGCTACAGCCAGATCCAGTCGCGCGGCATGAAGGCCGGCGCGGTGGTTGACCTTGCCGAATGCGAGCAGTCGGTGCGCCAGGCGGTGGCGCTGGCCGAGCGCATGGCCAAGGTGCGGGTCGAGTCCGTTCTGCTCTCGGTTTCCGGCGGCCGTCTGCAGGGCCAGCTCGTTGAAGCCGCCGCCGACATCAAGGGTGGTTCGGTGACATCCGCCGATGTCACCCGCGTCACCTCGACCGGCATGCGCCACGCCACCGGCGAGGGCCGCACGGTGCTGCACACGTTCCCGACCGGCTATTCCGTCGACGGCGTCAAGGGCATCCGCGATCCCCGCGGCATGGTCGCCCGGCAGTTCGGCGTCGAGATGAACGTCGTCACGGCCGACGCCGCGGTCGCGCGCAACCTGATGCTGGTGGTCGAACGCTGCCATCTCAACGTCGAGGCCATGGCCGCGAGTCCTTATGTCGCAGGCCTGGCGGTGTTGACCGACGACGAGGCTGATCTGGGCGCTGCCGTGGTCGAAATGGGGGCAGGCTCCACCACGTTGGCCACATATTCGGCCGGCCGTTTCGTTCACGCGAGCGGATTTGCGCTCGGCGGGCAACACATCACGATGGATTTAGCTCGCGGACTCTCCGCCTGCATTGCAGATGCCGAGCGAATCAAGACGTTATATGGCACCGTGCTGACCGGCGGGTCCGACGCGCGAGAATTGATGTCCGTACCGACTGCGGGCGAAGAGATAGACGCCCCGCAGATCGTATCCCGCGCCACGATCGCAAACATCGTCCGGCATCGCGCCGAGGAGATTTTTGAAATGGTGAGGGACCGCCTGGCGGATTCCCCCTTTGCAGCGGAGCCGAAGGCGCGAGTCGTCCTCAGCGGCGGCGCCTCGCAACTCACCGGCTCGGTCGAACTTGCCACCCGTATCCTGAACCGTCCGGTGCGGATCGGCCGCCCGCTCGGTTTCGGCCGCCTGCCCAACGAGGCGAAGAGCGCCTCCTTCGCGGTGCCGGCGGGCCTTCTGGTCTACCCGCAATACGCTCATCTCGAACATGTCGAACCGCGGCATACGCGGCTGCTCAGGACAGGGACTGACGGATACTTCGGAAAGGTCGGACGATGGCTTCGCGAGGGCTTCTGATGACCGGCATTACCATCATGCGACTTTCACCAGATCCCGCGGCCACAGGCCCGGGCGAACCAACGCGCGTTTAGCTACGAGAGGCAACCATGGCAGTCAACATCACTCCCCCGGACATCAGCGAGCTGAAACCGCGCATCACCGTGTTCGGCGTCGGCGGCGCCGGTGGTAACG
>DATEJC010000270.1:0-5262 GCA_035278345.1 Bradyrhizobium sp.
CTGCTGAGAAGTTCCCGCGGTCTCTGATGTAATCGGGCCAAGCCCTTGATTATATGGATGGAGGCCACGACCAGAATTGAACTGGTGTAAACGGTTTTGCAGACCGCTGCGTAACCACTCCGCCACGTGGCCCCATCGGGGGCACTCATATACGGCCTCCCAGGGATAGGCAACCGAGCCTTCCCAAAAGACAAATCCCGCCTTGTGCTGCCAGCGCGCCCGGAACCAGAAATCGGCCGTGCTCGGGCTACCGGCAAAGTTGCCTTCGAACAGCTTCGAAGAAGACGTGCGCATCGATTGATCGAGCAATGCACGAAAAAGCAGAGCGCCGCCGGTTTGCACCGACGGCGCTGTACGTTGGGAAGCTATTAGCGACCGCCACCACCACCGCCGCCACCGCCACCGCCGCCACCGGCGCTGAGCAGGTAGGGGTTATCGCGCGTATCGGTGTAGTCCTTCACGCGCGGCACTTCGGGCCGGGTCGGCGGGTTGTGCGGAACGCGAATGATCGATATCTGGCGGCGCTGGTTCTGCTCGGGCAGCAGGATGTTCGAGCAATTCCACTGGTTGGCCACATCGCAACGAGCATAGGCTTGGCGAGACTGGGCCTGGCCAGCGTCGGCGCTGGTCGTCAGTGCAGTCGCGGCAGCGAACGCGAGAAGCGCCGCTGCGGAAAGCTTACCTGTACGAGACATAGTATTCTCCGTGTTGTCGGCGGCGCCGGAATGGTCCGCGCTGGATATTGACGATTGCTGTCGTCGTGCCCCCTTGGTGTCGGCCTTCCTGCCCAAGGTTCGATGGGAATATCCGGCGCAAGGCTCGCTCGCGGTTTTGTGATTTGCCGTGATCGGGGCATCGATGACCGCGTAAGTTTCGAAAAAGCAGAACGCCACCGGTTTGCACCGGTGGCGTTAATACTTTGGCAAGCAATTAGCGGCCACCGCCTCCGCCGCCACCACCGCCGCCACCGCCGCCACCGGCGCTGAGCAGGTAGGGGTTATCGCGCGTATCGGTGTAGTCCTTCACGCGCGGCACTTCGGGCCGGCTCGGCGGGATCTGCGGAATGGTCGTGACGTGAGACCGCTGGACGAACTCGGGCGGCAGAATGTTCGAGCAATTCCACTGATTGACGAGGTCGCAACGCGCATAGGCCTGGCGGGCCTGACGAGCGTCGGCGCTGGTCGTCAGCGCAGTCGCGGCGGCGAACGCAAGCAGCGCCGCTGCGGAAAGCTTAGCCATACGAGACATGGTATCCTCCGTGTTGTCGGCGGCGCCGGAATGGCCCGCGCTAGGGTGTTGACGATTGCTGTCGTCATGCCGCTTGGTGTCGGCCCGCAAAGGACGCGTTCGAACTGTGAGAAACGGCACTCGGCACTAATGTGATCTAGAGCACACAGGACTGGCTGGCGAAGCAGCCGTGATCACATCAAACCAGCTTTGCTGTGTGGCCTGCGCGAACCCGGCGGGCTTTCAGCCGCGCCTGCGCCGCCGAAAATCCCGCTTCTTTGGCTTCGGGGCGAGCTCCGGCATGTCGCGCTGGACCTGGCGGTAGCGCGCCAGCATCCGCTCGAAGCTTGCGTTCAGCGTCGCCGCGATATCCGGGCGCTTCTCTAGCGCGCCGAGCATCAGGCCGGCCGCTTCGATGGTGGAGAGTCCGTCGCGGCGAGGCTCCTTGCGCAGATGCCCGTAGCGCGAGGGCTGGCGCGGCCCGAGAATGACGCGCTGGCATTTCAGCATCCAGGCATTGCGCCACCACAGCGCCTTGGCCTGGCTCCAGGTGCCGTCAAGCAGCACGATTCCTTCGATGTCTTTCAGGATGGTGCGCTGCCCCTCCTCCATCTCGCCCTTGCGGTCGATGGCGACGATCTCGGCATCGGTGTCGAGGTCGCTAACCTTGGCGGAGCCGAGGTAGAGCACGGCCCAGCGTGAGGGATCGGCTACGGGCCGCCCCAGCGCTTTCGACAGGCTCGGCCAGGACAGCCCGATCTTCACGATCGCATCCTTGAAATGGCGCGCGGTGAGCCGCGCCGTGCCGAGCGCACGATCCTGCTCCTGCGGGTGCTGCAGGATCAGGATCGAAATGCGGTTTTCGATCGGCGTGACGCTGTCGCAGATGCAGAGCGGCGTCGGCTTGCCGCAATGGGGACAGTCGGCGATCTCCAGTGTTTCGACGTGGTCGGACATCTGCCCGCTATACGCTTCGCCAGCCTGATTTCAAAATCATTCCGCGGGCGCGGCGACCCGCCTCGGCTCCGAGCGGCGCCGCAAGCGATCGATCAACAGGTAAATCACCGGCGTGGTGTAGAGCGTCAGGATCTGCGACACGAACAGGCCACCGATGATGGTGATGCCGAGCGGCCGACGCAGCTCGGTGCCGGGACCTGTCGCGATGACCAGCGGGATCCCGGCAAACATCGCAGCCAGGCTCGTCATCAGGATCGGCCGGAAGCGCACGCTGCAGGCCTCGAAGATCGCCTGGGCCGACGACAGGCCGCGATGCCGCTCGGCATCGAGCGCGAAGTCCACCATCATGATGCCGTTCTTCTTGACGATGCCGATCAGGAGGATGATCCCGACAAAGGCGATAACGGTTAGCGGAGTGTTGGTCACCTGCAGCGCCAGCAGCGCGCCCAGCCCTGCGGACGGCAGCGTCGAGATGATGGTGATGGGGTGCGCGAGGCTCTCATAGAGCACGCCGAGCACGATATACATCGCGACCAGCGCGCCCAGGATCAGAAGCGGCTGGCGCCCCGAGGTCTTGTTGAAATCGCCGGCATTGCCGTCAAAGCTGCCGAGGATTCCCTCCGGCATATGCAGCTCCTCCACCGCGCGCTGGATATTGGAGGTCGCGACCTCCAGCGGCACGTCGGGCAGCAAATTGAACGAGACCGTGGTCGAGGGGAAGGATTGCGAGTGGAATACGGCAAGCGGCGACAAGGCGCGCTCGTAGCGGACGACGGCCGACAGCGGCACCTGCGCGTCATTGGCGCCGGCGACGAAGATGCGCTCGAGGTTTGAGGGATCCTGCTGGAATTTCGGATCGATCTCCAGCACGGTCATGTACTGGTTGCGCTGGGTGTAGATGATCGAGATCTGCCGCTGTGCGAAGGCGTTGTTCAGGGCGTTGTCGATATCCTGCACGCGTACGCCCAGCGCGGAGGCCTTTTGCCGGTCGATCTTCAGCGACAGCTGCAGCCCGCCGGGATCGCGGTCAGCTGAGATGTCGGTGATCCCCTCGACCGTTTCCATCCGCTTGGCGACGATCGGCGCCCATTTCTGCAACAGGTCCAGGTCGGCGCTTTTCAACGTGTACTGGTAGTCGGAGTCGCTCTGTCGGCCGCCGGTGCGGACGTCCTGCGCGGCAAACATGAACAGGCGGATGCCCGGCACCGGATACAGCGCCCGTCGCAGGCGGTCGATCACCAGCGCCGTGGAGATGTAACCTCGCTCCTCCGGCGGCTTCAGGCTGATGAACATGGTGCCGCGGTTGGAAGTGCCGCCGCCGGGTCCGACCGAGCTGCCGAGCGAGGAGCCGACGCTGGCCACGGCCGGATCGTCCATCACGATCTGTGCCATCTGTTGCTGCAGTTTCAGCATCGCCTGGAACGAGATATCGGGCGCCGCACGGGTCGCACCGATCACGAAGCCGGAATCGTCGGTCGGAAAGTAGCCCTTCGGTGTCTTGATGTAGAGCGTCACCGTCAGCGCGATGGTGGCGAAGAACACCATCAGCGTCAGGTAAGGGAAGCCCAGCACGATGCGCAGCGTCCATTCGTAGAAGCGCACGATCGCCGACAGCGAGCCCTCCACCACCCGGTCGAACCAGGTCGCGCGATCGGACGTCGCCTCCTTGATGTAGTGGGCGCAGATCATCGGCGTGATCGTCAGGGAGACCAGGGTCGAGACTGCAATCGCAAAGGTCAGCGTCAGCGAGAACTCACGCAAGAGCCTGCCGACAATCCCGTCCATGAAGATCAGCGGCGTGAAGGCTGCAACCAGCGACAGGCTGATCGAGAGCACGGTGAAGCCGATTTGTTTCGCGCCCTCCAACGCTGCCGGATAGGGCGTCATGCCCTGTTCGAGATTGCGGTACATGTTCTCGATCATGACGATGGCATCGTCGACCACGAATCCGACCGAAATGGCCAGCGCCATCAGCGACAGATTGTCGATGGAAAAGCCGGCGAGCCACATGCCCGCGCAGGTTCCGGCCAGCGCCAGCGGCACCGAGACTCCCGCGGCAATGGTCGGCGTGGTCCGGCGCAGGAACAGAAACACCACGAACATCACCAGGAAGACGGTGGCCAGCAGCGTGAACTGCATGTCCAGCACGCTGGCGCGGATCGTGCCGGTGCGATCGACGAGGGTCGAGACTTCGACGCCGGCCGGAATCCACTGCTTCAGCTCCGGGATCAGCGCGCGCACCCGATCGACCGTCTCGATCACATTGGCATCGCCCTGCTTGGTGATCTGGATCAGCACCGCCGGCTGCCGGTTGAACCAGGCAATCGAGCGGGCGTTGCGCACGGAATCCTCGATTTCGGCGACATCGGACAGCCGCACGAAGTTGCCGGTCGAGCTCTTGATGATGATGTCGCGGAATTCGGCGGCCGTGCGCATCTGCCTGTTGATCGAGATCGTCTCGCTCTGGCGCTCGCCGTTGAAGATGCCGACCGGCGCCAGCGGATTGGCGGCCACGATGGCGGCGCGGACATCGTCGGTCGCAATTCCCGCCTTGGACAGTGCCACCGGGTTGAGCGCGATCCGCACCGCCGGCTGGTCGGCCCCGGAGACGTTGACCTCACCGACCCCCGGCACCTGCGAAATGCGCTGCGCAAGCACGGTGTCGGCGACGTCATACATCGCGCTGGTGGTGATCGTCTTCGAGGTCAGGGCCAGCACGAACACCGGCGCGGCGGAGGGGTTCGCCTTGCGGAAGCGCGGCAGCGACGGCAGGTCGCTGGGCAAGTCCGCGAGCTAGGCGTTGATTGCGGCCTGCACGTCACGCGCGGCGCGATCGATGTTACGGCCGATCGAGAATTGCAGCAGAATGCTGGTGGTGCCCAGCGAGCTGGTCGACGTGATCTGGTCGATCCCGGAGATCTGGCCGAGCTTGCGCTCCAGCGGCGCTGCGACGGTGGAAGCCATCACCGACGGGTCGGCGCCCGGACGCGACGCAAAGACCCGGATCACCGGAAAATCCACATTGGGCACCGAGGCGACCGGAAGATGTCCGTAGGCGACGACCCCGACCAGAAACAA
>DATEJC010000271.1:0-7026 GCA_035278345.1 Bradyrhizobium sp.
GTAAGTGACCTGGTCCTCGATCACCTGCGGCGCCTGCCCGGAATATTCCGTGTAGACGATGACTTGCGTGTCGGAGAGATCGGGGATGGCGTCGAGCGGCAGATGCGTGAGCGCCCACAGTCCGGCGGCCGCGGCAAAGCCTGTGCCGAACAGCACCAGCAGCAGATTGCGCGCCGACCAGGCGATGATGCGGGCGATCATGGCTGTGCTCCCCCAAAACCCTTCAGCGCGGCCTTGAGATTGCTCTCGGCATCGATCAGGAAATTGGCGCTGGTCACGACGGGCTCGCCGTCGGCAAGCCCCTCACGGACCTCGACATAACCACCGCCGCGCTGCCCGACCTTCACCTCGCGCGGCTCGAAGCGCCCGCTGCCCTTGTCGACCAGCACGCTCTGCCGGGTGCCGGTATCGAGCACGGCGCTTTCCGGCACCGCCAGCACGGCCTCTGGCTTGCCGACACTGATCTCGGCATCGACATACATATCCGGCAGCAGGGCGAGGTCCGTATTGGCGAGCTCAACGCGCACGCGCGCGGTGCGCGTGTCGCGGTTGATCTGCGGATAGATCACGGCGATGGTGCCGGCAAATTCGCGGCCGGCAAAACCGCGCGCCTTCACGATGACCGGTTGCCCCACCGCCAAAGCGCCGAGATCGCGCTCGGCGACATCGACCATTGCCCACACCACGGAGGTGTCGGCGACGCGAAACAGCACATCGCCCGGCTGCGCCCGCATGCCATCGATCGCATTGCGCTCGAGCACGATGCCGTCGCGCGGCGCCGACCATTCGATGGTCATTGGCACGGTTTGCGACTTTTCCATCGCGGCGATGACGGAATCCGGCACGTCGAAATTCTTCAGCCGCTGCCGCGAGCCGCGGCCATATTGCTCGATCCGCGCGGTGGCGGGCGAGCCGATGGTCGCTATATACTCGGCGGCGGCCGAAGCGACCGCGGGGCTGTAGATCTCCATCAGCGGCTGGCCCTTCTTCACCGCGGTGCCGGTCGTGACATCAGCGACCTTCTGCACAAAGCTCTCCGTGCGCATCGCGATCACGGAGATGCGGCGCTCGTCGAGCTGGATGGTGCCGGGCGCGCGAATAGTTACACGGACCACCCGGCGCGCGGTGGGCTCCGACTTCACGCCGGTGCGCTGGATCTTGCCGGGCGAAAGCTTCACCGAACCGTCGTCGCTGTCCTCGCCCTCGTAGACGGCGATGTAATCCATCCCCATGGAATCCTTCTTCGGTACCGGCGAGGTGTCCGGCAGTCCCATGGGGTTGCGGTAATACTTGATCTTGCGCGGTCCCTGCGCCGTCGCCGCGGGCTCCGGCGATGAGTCAAGATCGAAACTGATGTCGGCCCCCGCGGGCACCGCCACATAGTCGCGTCCGTCGGGCGTCTGTTTCGGCGTCAGCGAGTAGAACGGCTTGCCGTCGGGATCGCGGTAGTACAGCGGCGCAGCCGCCGTCTCGGCGGCCGCGGGCGAAGCGAGCGCAAGCTCAGGTGGGACCTGATGCATCAGATACCAGCTGGAGCCGCCAGCCGCCGCCGCAACAATTGCGACGGCGGCGACGATGAGGGAAGCGCGGCTCATTTTTGCGCCGTGATGACGAGCTTGTTGTCGACCGTACCGGTCTCGCCCTGCACCTTGGCGCCGAGCGACAGCCGCCAGCGTCCCTCCATGCTGAAGCGCGCCTTGAAGCTGTAGCTGCCCGGTTCGCCGGCCGGAACCGGCGTAACCTTGGTCACCATTTCCTCCATGGCGTCCGGCGCCATGTCGAGCCGGGTCGCGAAGATCACGGCGTCGGGCACGGGCTTGCCGGTCTTCTTGTTCATCAAGCGGACTGTGAACGTGCGGTCGGTGCCGACCTGTACGGTCGGCTGCACGAGCTGGAATTCGTAGTCCTTGATGTCGGCAAGAGCCGTCGTCGGCCCGGCAATGGCAAGGCCGAACAGCGCCGCCGCAGCAGCGCGCGCAAAGTTGGAAGTCTTCATTTACTTGTCCTCGAACGATCTGACGTGCCGCGAAATGCGGCAAGCGAAAGCGGCGCGTCCGTTAGCGAACGGCGCGCGTCAGCAATCCGGCGCCGCAGCGCCGGTCAGACGAGGGTTCGAGGAGGATGGTCGGGCGGACGGGCGCCGAGGCCGTCGATCAGGAGATCGTCGGGAATGGCAAAGGCGGTTTGCGCGGTCAGATCCGGTGCTAACCCGGAGACGCCGGACGGCCCAGCCGTTGGGACGGTCAGCGAACACAGCGCCATCAGCGGACAGGCGTCGCAGTCGTTGGCGGGCTTGCCCTCATCCGGGCAGCACGGCATGCCTTCGGCCATGGCGTGCATGTCGCCATCCGCATCGCCGGCCATAAGATGCGCATCGCCGTCCATGGCGTGCATCGCGCCGCTCGTAGCAGCGTGATGCGTCCTGGCAACCGACGGCGCCGCGAACGGCACGGACAAAAGTCCCGCCGCCACGGTCAGCACGATCAGCCAGTTGAGGAAACGCCGCGGATTCATGGCCCTATAATCCCATACCCGAACCCGTTCTGCAAACCGCCGATGCAGCGATTCGGCCACATCAATTTGATCGGAAATGATCCGATACCGCGTTGATTTGGCTCACGGCGGGCCGTCGTTGATTGCCGCAAGGCACGGCCCGGCCCCCTCGCCCAACCCCCGCATTGGCTGGCACGGCCGCCTGGAACCGCGCCTTGACGGATGTGTTGACATCAGCGGCCTCTGCCCGAAAGCAGCGAGGCCCGCGACAACATTGTCCGGGAGGTTCATGCACAAGCCACCAGCCGAGTTCGAGCGCGATGAGATGCTGGTCTGCATGGTGCTGGCGTTCTGCATCGCCGGCGCATCGCTCGAGGTGATCTACAAATTGTTCGGTTAACCGGCATTCATCAGCATTAATTTGCGCCTGCCATAGCAACCTTTTGCGCATTGCGTCGTCTCCCTCCCACAAGGAGGAGATACGATGAACATCAAGCTTGCGATGACTGGCCTTGCGGTGCTTGCGACCACGGCGCTCGCCTCGCCCGCTTCTGCCGCCATGCCGAACGGACTGCCGTTGAGCGCGCAGCCGCAGAATGTCGAGCAGGTGCGTTACGTCTGCAACTGGCGCGGCCGCTGCTGGTGGCAGCCGGGGCCGCGCTTCTACGGGGCTTATGGCTATGGACCGCGCTGGCATCGCGGCTACGGCTGGCCCCACCGTCACTGGCGCCGCTGGTAAGCGAGGACGCCGGTAAGCGAGGACAAGGCGGAGAGTTTCGGCTCTCCGCTTTTTTCGTTGGCTCACCACGCCTGCTCGCGCGCCGGCTGGAACGGGCGATCCGCATTCGTGTTGTTCCCGGTACCGGATTTGGACTGCAAGACCATGTTGCTCTGGAGGGCGTTCAAACAGGCGGTCGGAAAATTCATCGACCATGGCGATCTGAGCCGGGGCGCCGCGATCGCCTTCTATACCGTGACGTCGCTGGCCCCTCTCCTGCTGATCGTGATTGCGATCGCCGGATTGGTGATCGGGCAAGATGCCGCGCGTAGCGGCGTGATCGACCAGTTCAAGGGGCTCGTCGGCCCCGAGGGAGCCGATCTCATCAAGTCCATCGTGGCGCGCTCAAGCGATCCGGCATCGGGCACGGCGGCGACAGTGTTCGGCGCTTTCATGGTGCTGGTGACGGCATCGGGCATCTTTGGCGAGATGCAAGCGGCGCTGAACACCACCTGGGAAGCGAGGCCCCCGGACGAACCCTGGATGTCGCTGATCCGCGCGCGCGCCACCAGCCTCGGCCTCGTGGCGGCGCTTGGCTTCGTCACCATGGTCTCGCTGGCGGCGAGCGCGGCGCTTTCCGCGCTCGGCCGGGAGCTGGCGATGCGAACGCCGGTCGCAAGCGTCGTGCTGATCGTTCTCAACACCGCGCTTTCGCTCGCGGTCTTCGCCGTGCTGTTCGCGGCGATCTACAAGATGCTGCCCGACAAGCCGCTGCGCTGGCGCGACGTCGCGATCGGCGCCCTCGTGACGGCGGCGCTCTTCACCGGCGGCAAGTCGCTGATCGGCTGGTATCTCGGAGAAGCGGCGCCCGGCTCGACCTATGGCGCTGCCGGCGCGCTGATCGTGCTGCTGTTGTGGGCGTATTATTCGGCCCAGATCTTCCTGTTCGGCGCCGAGCTGACCAAGGCACTCGCCGACATCAGGACGCCTGCAACCGACCGCGTTCCGGAAGGCGCTGTCAAAGCCTCCTGACTTCACAGAGCAAGCCGGCAATCCCGTTTGATCGTGCGCCACGTCATGGCGCCGTGCCGCCACTTCGCACGCGGAACAAGTCCTAAGCCGGACGAATTATCTCGTCGGGCGTTACGGAGGAGAGGAACAATGCCTGTTATCTTGATATGGGGTATTCCGGCGATCATCATGATCGGCGGAGCCACCTATTTGCTCGTCCATTTGCATTAGTGTCTGGGCGAACCGTGCTTTCCACGCGCGGCGAAGGCCTCAGCCCGGCTGGGGCCTTCTCGCTTTTTCCAATGAAGCAAGGGCTGCGGAATTGGCGCGGTACGACGACGCGCTCGCTTATGGCTTGCGCAATATTTGCCTGAGATAGCACAGACCATCATAGGTCAGCCGCGTCTCGCGGGTCTCGCCCCCGGCGACCTCGCCTTCCAGGAACGTCTCCAGTTCGGGCAGCGCACGGTCGAACTGCTCGGCGATGCCCATCAGGTCGCAGGTTTCCTGGATGCGCGCGATCGGTCTGTCGAGAACGTCGATCTTGGTCATCCCCTAGAAAACGCGGCCGCTGCGCTTTGTTCCGCGGGCCCCCGGCGGCGGAAACGCGCGGAACGTCTGCCGCGCCGCGATGTTGTCACCGGGGCTAACACGAGGACGTCCATACATGAACAAGGCCATCATCTTCACGGCGGCCCTGCTGGTCGCTTCTCCCGCCTTCGCGCAAGGCGGCAGCACAAAATCGCAGGGCGCAACGAAATACGCCCCCGGCCAGCAGATGCACAAGTCGACCAAGTCGACTGCGCCGGGCGCATCGGAATACGCGCCCGGCCATCAGAAGAACACCGCGGCCGGACCCGGCCACTCCGAAAGCGCGCCGGGCCAGCGGATGAAGAGCCAGACCACCACCGGCTCCAATACCGGCAAGCGATACTGAAGCCTTAGAGCGAGGTCCGGCCAGCGCCGGACTTCGCTTGCCGCAAAAAAGGACGGGCGATGGCCAGGAGAAAATTCCGGCAAATCCAGGCGGGCACTGCGGGCATCCTCGGGACGGTTCTCTTCCTGCTGGCATGGACCGTCGTCGAACGCGTCACTGGAACCGGGCCGAAGAGCGCTGCTCCGGGCACCACCTATCACGCCGCGAACAAGGCCGGCGCCACGGTCACTCCAAGCGAGCAACCACCGGTGCTGGAGCAGTAGGCATCGATCTGCGGCGCGTGCCGCCCGGCGAGCACCTTCAGCGCAGCAGACGCCTCGCGTGGGAATTACGCAACTTGCTCAAGCGGCGCCGGACCCACGGATTTCCCTGCTATCCACAGCCCCGCCGGACGGCACGATTTTTCGGTTTCGGGGATAAGCGGTAAGCTTTGCCGAAGTTCGGAAAGTTGCTTTGGAGAAAGCGAATGAGGCTGGACGAAAGAGCATTGGCGAACCTCGAGGTCGCCCTCGACGCCGTCTTCCGCGCGCATCCGCATGGCGGCGATCACGAGAGCCGCAAACATGTCGCACGCAAGTTGATGCAGAGCGCGCGCAAGGGCAACACCACGCTTGGAAGTCTCACATCGGTGGCGAAATCTGCGCTGCAGGAAATCAGATTGCGCAAGGCGGGCTAGGCGTTGCCGCCTCCGGCTAAGGAATATTGTCTCGGCTGCTTCCACCTGCCGAATGCGGCTTGTTCCAGAAATACTCGCGATTGCCGGTCACGGCTTCCGCGTATTGGTCGATCGCCAGCAGGATGGCCTGGACGTGGTGATAGCACCAACCCTCATGCACCCCGATCCGCCTGACTTCTGCGAGCGCCTTGATGAACGCTGGATGCTCGCTCGCGTCGCTGAAGTATTTCCTGTTCATCATTGTCTCCGGAAATCGATGACACCCCGCTTCGCTGAAGCTGCTTGAGCTTGTCCCTCGCCACGCAAAGCGCATCGATCTTGTCGAGCATGCGCTGCAGCAGGGCTTCGGCCGAGACGGTGGAGATGCCGGCACGCTGAAGCTGCAGGATCTCCCGCCGCTGTCTACTCACCTGCCGGCGCATGTATTCTATTTCGGACCGCACATGCTCAAGCCGCATCGCGCTTCCTCATGGCCTTCCTGATTTGCCGGCGGATACTGCCCGTCGGCCGCCCCGCTCGTTCGAGCCGGCGCAACTGGTGAAACAGCCTGATGATTTTCCGGTCTTGCTCGATGCTCATCGCCAACCTCGCCGGGATGGCTACCGTGAACAAAACAAGAACAAAAATCAAGCCGCTTGAGATGGTGCTGAATCAGAAAGGGGCCGCTGAAGCAGCGACCCCCTACCGGTGAAATCTTGTTCGGAATGAAATGCAGCCCCGGTATGGGTAGTACTACGGACTTTCAGAGCCGGTGTGGATTCCGGAAGACCACGGTGTTCCCATACCGGAACTTGTCGTCTGCCCGAGCAGGCGCGAAACGGCGACAACTTTTGAAAAACGGAATCGCCAGCGAATCCAGGCGACTGCGCCCGGCATCGACACACCTTCCAAAAATCCGAACGATCCCTTGACAATTCCGTCAATCCGAACTAGATTGCTGCCAGCCCGCGCCGCCATGAGGGACGTTTCGCGATCGTCACGAAGCGTGGTGCGGGTTGCGATGGACGCTTGCGGCGTCAGGCGGGTTTCTCGCCGGACGAAAACGCTGCGGCGTACGGCGAAGTCGTGTGGTCCTGGCGCCGCGACCCTGGCGTCTATCCGCCCTGCCTGTGCGGGGTCGGCAACGGTGACAATAAAGGCCGCTCACCGGGGAGAGCACGAAGTAAGCCGTAAAGCCATTGCGCGGGGAAA
>DATEJC010000272.1:0-2008 GCA_035278345.1 Bradyrhizobium sp.
CGGCAGGGCGGTGGCGCCGGACGAGGGCTGCACGCACTCGCATCCGGCGAAAGTGGAGAACGGGATGGTGTGGCTGTCGGTCCGCCAGAGCGCGGCCGCCTGACCCACGTGAGCGGAAATGCCGGTCAAGACCTCGTGCCCCTATTGCGGTGTCGGCTGTGGCGTAATCGCCCACGTCGACAAGAGGGGCGGCGTCCGCGTCACCGGCGATCCCACGCATCCCGCCAATTTCGGCCGGCTGTGCTCGAAAGGTTTTGCGCTGGCCGACACCGTTGGTCTCGAGGGGCGTCTGCTGGCGCCCTTCGTCGACGGGCAGGAGACGAGCTGGGATGCCGCGCTTGATCTCGTCGCGGGCGGTTTTGCCAGGGCGATCCGCGAGCACGGACCGGATTCGGTTGCCTTCTACGTTTCCGGGCAGCTGCTCACCGAAGACTATTATGTCGTCAACAAGCTCGCGAAGGGCTTTGTCGGCACCGCCAATATCGACACCAATTCGCGGCTGTGCATGGCCTCCAGCGTCGCCGGCCACAAGCGCGCCTTCGGTAGCGACACCGTGCCGGGCTGCTACGAGGACCTCGAGCTTGCCGATCTCCTGGTGCTGGTCGGCTCCAACGCGGCCTGGTGTCATCCGGTGCTGTACCAGCGGATGATCGCCGCGAAGGAAAGGAATCCCGACTGCCGTATCGTCGTGATCGACCCGCGCCGCACCGCGACCTGTGAGGGCGCCGATCTGCATTTGCCGCTGCGCCCCGGCAGCGACGCCGTGCTGTTCAACGGGCTTTTGGCTGCGCTGAAGCGCGCCGATGCCATCGACGGCGCCTTCGTCCGCGCTTTCACGACGGGCCTCGACGCCACGCTCGCCGCGGCGGGCGATCAGACCGTAGCCGAGACCGCCGATATCTGCGGCCTCACCGAAGGCGCGGTGCAACGCTTCTTCGACTGGTTTATCAAGACCGAGCGCACCGTCACGCTCTATTCGCAAGGCATCAACCAGTCCTCCAGCGGCGTCGACAAGGTCAATGCCATCATCAACTGCCATCTCTTCACCGGGCGGATCGGCCGTTCCGGCATGGGACCGTTCTCGCTCACCGGCCAGCCCAACGCGATGGGCGGACGCGAGGTCGGCGGGCTCGCCAACCAGCTCGCCGCGCATATGGAGATCGACAACCCGCTGCACCGCGACCTCGTGCAGCGCTTCTGGAAGTCGCCTGTTGTAGCCGACAAAACGGGGCTCAAGGCAGTCGACATGTTCGACGCGGTCGCCGACGGCCGCATCAAGGCGATCTGGATCATGTCGACCAATCCGCTGGTGAGCATGCCTGACGCCGACCGCGTGCGCGCCGCGCTCGATGCCTGCGAGCTTGTCGTGGTGTCGGATGCGCTCCGTTACACCGAAACGACGCGGCACGCCCGGGTGCTGCTGCCGGCGCTGACCTGGGGCGAGAAGGACGGCACCGTCACCAATTCCGAGCGGCGCATCTCGCGCCAGCGTCCGTTCCTGCCGGCGCCGGGATCAGCGCGCGCGGACTGGAAGATCATCTGCGACGTCGCCAGGCGCATGGGATTTGCCGGCTTCGACTATGCGAGCGTTGCGGAAATTTTCCGCGAGCACGCAAGACTCTCCGGCTTCGAGAACGGCGGTACGCGCGACTTCGACATTTCCGCGCTCGAAACCATCCAGGACCGTGCTTATGAGGCTCTGGCGCCGGTGCAGTGGCCGATCACGCACGAGGATCCGACTGGCGTGCCGCGATTGTTCGAGGCCGGCGGCTTCTTCACGCCGGACCGCAAGGCGCGCTTCGTGCCGGTTGCCCCGCGCCCGCCGCAGAATGCGACCAGCCGCGACTATCCGCTGGCGCTGAACACCGGCCGCATCAGGGATCACTGGCATACGATGACGCGCACCGCGAAATCGCCGCGCCTGATGCAGCACACCTTCGAGCCCTCAGCCGAATTCCATCCCGAGGATGCGCGAAGGGAAGGGCTCGACAATGGCGCGCTGGTGCGG
>DATEJC010000273.1:0-2845 GCA_035278345.1 Bradyrhizobium sp.
CCGGCGTCCGACCAGCAGGCCGATCACCACCAGCAAGCACCAGACCGGAATAAAGAACAAAGTGAGGATGCCGGCATCCTCGGGCTCGGTCTGCAGCAGCCATTTGACGGCGCCGACCGGCGCGAACAGCCCGATGGCGCCGCCGATGGTGGCCATGATCCAGACCATGATCTTCTGCGGCGACATCGGCGCCTTCACTTCCGGAACAGCACGACGGCTTCGCGGCACAGATTGGCAAAGGAGATCATCAGCGCGCTGCCGAGTGCGAACATGGCGAAGCCGTGATAATCGTCGGTGGTGAGCGGTTCGAACTCGAAGTAGGGCGGCATGAACGCCCACCACACGATCGGGATCGTCAACGCTGTCGCAAAAATGCCGGCCGGCGCCCCCGCCAGCAGGCTCGCAATCAGAACCGCGGGAAAGAAGGAGGCGAAATAGAGCTTGGCCCCCATCACGATGACGAACATTTCCTGGATCGAGGCGGCCAGCACGATCGCCAGCACGGCCGCGAAAAACGCCGAGGCCGACCACGGCCTCACTCTCAGAATGACATCACGCATGAGCGCCCCTCGGTACTTCGCCCGGCAACAAACTACCGGAGTACAGTTGGAAACGGAAGCATTATGAGGCGCCTTCAGGGCGGCGTCTTGCGCTGCAAGATAACCCCTGTAATCTGATGAAAACATGGGAAAAAGGGGCGATGGGGGGAGTTCTGGCCGATGTGCGCGTGCTCGATTTCGGGCGCTATATAGCGGGGCCCTATTGCGCGACATTGCTGGCCGAGTTCGGCGCCGAGGTCATCCGCGTGGAGAAGCGCGACGGCAGCGAGGACCGCTTCGTGGCGCCGGTCGGCGAGGGCGGCGAAGGTGCGTTGTTCCTGCAGATCAACCGCAACAAGAAGTGCATCACGCTCGATCCGATGAAGGGCGAGGGGCAGGAGGTGATGCGCCGGCTGGTCAAGACCGCGGATGTCGTCGTCGCCAACTTGCCGCCGCAGACGCTGCGCGCGATGAAGCTCGACTACGACTCGCTGAAGGCGATCAAGCCCGACATCATCCTGACGACGGCCACCGCCTTCGGCGGGCCGGGCCCCTGGTCTGACCGCGTCGGCTTCGACGGCGTCGGTCAGGTCATGTCCGGCTCGGTGTACATGACCGGGGCCGGCGATCCGCCGTATCGGGCCGCGGTGAATTGGGTCGATTTCGGCACCGCGCTGCACTGTGCGTTCGGCACGCTCGCTGCGCTGATCGAGCGCGGCAAAAGCGGGCGCGGGCAAATCGTCGAGGGCGCGTTGCTGGCAACCGCGCTGTCCTTCACCAACGCCACGCTGATCGAGCAGGCCGTCATCAGCGCCAATCGCGTTCCCACCGGCAACCTCGGCCAGACCGCCGCGCCCGCCGACATCTACCGCACCAAAGACGGCTGGGTGCTGTGCCAGGTGACGGGCCATCCGCTGTTCATCCGCTGGGCCAGGTTGATGGGCGAGGAGGAGCAATGGCTGAGCGATCCCCGCTTTGCTGACGACCTCAAGCGCGGCGAGAACGGGCCCGTCATCAGCGCGCGGATGGCGCGCTGGTGCGCCGAACGCACGACGCAAGAGGCAGTCGACACGCTGGGCAAGGCGATGATTCCGGCCGGCCCCGTGCTGAGCCCGCAACAGGCGCTCGATCACCCGCACATCCGTGCCGCCGGCTTCCTGCAGGCCGTCGATTATCCGGGCCTGCCGAAATCCGCGCCGGTCGCCCGCGCCGCGGTGAGGCTGTCGGAAACGCCGGGCGAGATCGCGGCGCGTCCGCCGACGCTGGGGGAGCATACGGATGTGGTGCTGGCTGAGCTGGGGTATGACGCGGCGGAGATTGCGGCGCTGAGGGAGGGCGGCGTGATCTAGAGCATGATGACGTCCAATCGATGTCTCCATTCGTCATTGCAATGACGATCACAAGACAATGATCGCACTTGAAATCATCCTGCTCCTGGGACGAGCGGCAAGGGAACGGCGGCGATGCAGCAGCGCATTTGCGTCAAGGGAGAGAAGTGATGGACCTGAAGGGCGCGGTTGCACTGGTGACGGGCGGCAATGGCGGGCTGGGACAGCGCATCTGCCACGCGCTCGCGCAGGAGGGCGCGCATGTGGCGGTCATGTACGCTCGCAGCCGCGACCAGGCGGAAAGCGTCACCAGCGAACTGGCATCGCGATATCAAATCAATGCTCGGGCTTTCGGCTGTGACATAACCGACGGCGCGGCCGTCGATCGGCTGGTCGGCGAGGTAACCCGGGCCTTCGGCCGTCTTGATATCCTGATCAACGACGCCGCTTACAACGTCGCGATCCCGTTCGGCGATCTCGATAATCTGACGCCGGAGGTATGGGACAAGATCATGGCCGTGAACCTGACGGGGCCGATGCGCCTGACCAGGGCGGTAGCCCCTGTCATGAAGGCCCAGGGGCGAGGCCGCATCGTCAACATCGCTTCCGTCGCGGGGCTCAGCCCGACCGGCTCTTCCATCGCCTATGCCGTGTCGAAGGCGGGGCTCATTCATCTGACGCGTTGCATGGCGGTGGCGCTGGCGCCGGAGACGCTCGTCAACTGCGTCGCGCCGGGCCTGCTGGAGGGCACTCGCGCGACGGCAAATCTCCGCTCCGAGCAGATCGAGCGCGCCGCTTCTAGCTCGCTCCTGAAGAAGGCTGCCGACAAGGACGACTGCGCCGACATGGTGGTCGCCATGTGCCGCACCGAGACCATGACCGGCCAGACCGTCGTCATCGACGCTGGACGCATCTTTCACTGAGACTCGATAAAGCGGACCTTGGCACCGAAGCCTTGGCCGCAAGATCATCCAGCCG
>DATEJC010000274.1:0-4888 GCA_035278345.1 Bradyrhizobium sp.
AAACGGTCGACGAGGCCGGACCCTCCGTCCCGGTCGAGGTTCTCGGCTTCAACGGTCCGCCGGAGGCCGGCGATCGTCTCGCGGTCGTGGAAAACGAAGCCCGCGCCCGCCAGATCACGAGCTACCGCGCGCACCAGAAGCGCGAGAACGCGGCAGCTTCGATCTCGGGCATGCGCGGCTCGCTCGAACAGATGATGTCGCAATTGAAGACCGCGGGCCGCAAGGAATTCCCGCTGATCGTCAAGGCCGACGTGCAGGGCTCGCTGGAAGCGATCCTTGGCTCGCTGGAAAAGCTCGGCACCGAAGAAGTCGCCGCCCGCATCCTGCATGCCGGCGTCGGCGGCATCTCCGAATCCGACGTGACGCTGGCCGAAGGCTTCAACGCCGCGATCATCGGCTTCTCGGTCCGAGCCAACAAGGAAGCGGCGGCAGCGGCCAAGCGCAACGGCATCGAGATCCGCTACTACAACATCATCTACGATCTCGTGGACGACATCAAAAAGGCGATGTCGGGCCTGCTCGCGCCGACGCTGCGCGAGACCATGCTCGGCAACGCGCAGATCCTGGAAATCTTCAACATTTCCAAGGTCGGCAAGGTCGCGGGTTGCCGCGTCACCGACGGCACCGTGGAACGCGGCGCCAATGTCCGCCTCATTCGCGACAACGTTGTCGTGCACGAGGGCAAGCTGTCGACGCTGAAACGCTTCAAGGATGAAGTGAAGGAAGTGCAGGCCGGCCAGGAATGCGGCATGGCGTTCGAGAACTACGGCGACATGCGCGCCGGTGATGTCATCGAGTGCTATCGTGTGGAGACGATCCAGCGCTCGCTGTAAGTCCGAATCTTACAAAGCGACTGGATCTTCTAGGAAGTGAGCTAGAGGCGTCTTGGCCGGACCTGCTCCGGCCATCCACGCCCTGTCCCGAATGAACGAGAAGGACGCTATCGCCCGCAGCGCGCGGGCCATGGCGGTTTGAGACGAACATTATGCCTCGCCATCACCAGAGGAAGGGATCCGCCCCCGGCGGCTCGCAGCGGCAGTTGCGCGTCGGCGAATTGGTGCGGCATGCGCTGGCCGACATTCTTAGCCATGGCAGCGTGCATGATCCCGACCTCGAAGGTCACATCATTACCGTGCCGGAAGTGCGGATGTCGCCGGACCTGCGACTCGCGACGATCTATGTGATGCCGCTTGGCGGACGCAACACCGAGATCGTGATCGCCGCGCTCGACCGCAACAAGAAGTACCTGCGCGGCGAGATCGCGCATCGCGTTAACCTGAAATTTGCACCTGAGATTCGATTCCGCGTCGACGAGCGATTCGACGAAGCGGAACGGATCGAGAAATTACTGCGAACACCTGCGGTGCAGAGGGACCTCGCACCCGGACAGGACGAAGAAGAATGACCGTGACCACGGCGAACGGCACCCGCGACGCGCAAAATGCGCAGCCGCGCGAGGCCACCGAAAATATTTTTTCCGATGCGCGGAGCGAGCCCCGCCGCACCAACAACGATCCGCGCGCGAACAAGCAACAGCAGGTCAAGCGCGACCGCCGCGACGTCCATGGCTGGGTCGTGCTCGACAAGCCGATCGGCTTGACGTCGACCCAGGCGGTTGCCGTGGTGAAGCGCCTGTTCAACGCCAAGCGCGCCGGCCACGCCGGCACGCTCGACCCGCTCGCCTCGGGCGGCCTCCCGATCGCGCTGGGCGAAGCGACCAAGACCGTCCCCTTCGTGATGGACGGCCGCAAGCGCTACCGCTTCACGGTATGCTGGGGCGAGGAGCGCGACACCGACGACACCGAGGGCCAGGTGGTCAAGACCAGCGACCTGCGCCCCACGGCGGAGGCCATTTCGGCCCTCCTGCCGCAATTCACCGGCCTGATCGAGCAGATCCCCCCGCAATATTCCGCCATCAAGGTCCAGGGCGAGCGGGCCTATGACCTCGCCCGCGACGGCGAAAAGGTCGAACTGGCCCCGCGCCCGGTCGAGATTCACCATTTATCCCTTGTAGAACAACTGGATAGCAGCCGATCGGTGTTCGAGGCGGAATGCGGCAAGGGTACCTATGTCCGGGCACTGGCCCGCGATATCGGCCGGATTCTGGGTTGTTTCGGGCATATTTGCGCGCTGCGCCGGACCCTGGTCGGCCCGTTTACCGAACAGGACATGATTCCGCTGGAAGAATTGGAGGCTTTGTGTAATAGAGCCGCGTCCGGCGAGGGTAGCCTCGCCGACGCGCTCTTGCCCGTTGAGACCGCGCTGGACGACATCCCGGCACTGGCCGTCACACGGGCGGATGCGGCAAGGCTCCATCGGGGCCAGGCCGTTTTGTTGCGCGGACGGGATGCGCCCAATAGTAGCGGCACAGTCTATGTCACGGTGGCAGGCCGGCTTTTGGCGCTTGCCGAACTTGGCAATGGCGAACTCATCCCCAAGCGCGTGTTCAACCTGACCGGGCTGGTCGCCAGCTCCGGTCGCAACAATGAAAGTGTTTGACGATGTCGATTACCGCGCAACGCAAAGCGGAAGTCATCAAGACCAATGCCAACAAGGCCGGTGACACCGGCTCTCCCGAGGTTCAGGTCGCGATCCTGTCGGAACGCATCAACAACCTCACCGACCATTTCAAGACCCACGTGAAGGACAACCATTCCCGCCGTGGCCTTTTGAAGCTCGTGTCGACGCGCCGTTCCCTGCTCAACTACCTGAAGAACAAGGACGAGGCGCGCTACAAGGCGCTGCTCGAAAAGCACAACATCCGTCGCTGAGCACGTCACGACGCGCGCCGTTGGCGCGCGTTTTTCGCATGATCTTTACGGAAGATCCGGCTTTCGATTCCCGAAAGACGATCATGCACAAGGCCATGATCCCCGTGAGAATGACGGGTCATGCGCAGAGTAACGTCCAGCAGCAATCCGGCCGCTGGGCAGGGCAAGATGCCCGAGACTGACGAGAGGATGGACGCCATCCGAAATTCAAAGACCATGGCAGGATCGCCAGGTGCTGATCGGCATTTTCGATCAGCGTCTCGCCATCTTGCGCATGGTCTTTTTGTTTTGGAGCTCCGCTCGCTCGTGAACCCATGAAAGAAGACCGATATGTTCAATAAGCATTCCGTGGAAATCGACTGGGGTGGACGTCCCCTCAAGCTTGAGACCGGAAAGGTGGCGCGACAGGCCGATGGCGCCGTGGTCGCGACCTATGGCGAGACCGTCGTGCTCGCCACCGTCGTTGCGGCGAAGACACCGCGCGAGGGCGTGGATTTCCTGCCGCTCACCGTCGACTACCAGGAGAAGACCTATGCCGCGGGCCGCATTCCCGGCGGCTACTTCAAGCGCGAGGGCCGGCCGACCGAGAAGGAGACGCTGGTCTCCCGTCTGATCGACCGCCCGATCCGCCCGCTGTTCGTCGACGGCTGGCGCAATGAGACCCAGGTGATCGTCAACGTGCTGTCGCACGATATGGAGAACGATCCCGATATCGTGGCGATGGTGGCGGTGTCCGCCGCGCTGACGCTCTCGGGCGTTCCTTTCAAGGGTCCGATCGGTGCGGCCCGCGTCGGCTTTGCCAATGACGAGTTCATCCTCAACCCGACGCTCGACGAGATGACCGAGACGCAGCTCGACCTCGTCGTCGCCGGCACCGCCGACGCCGTGCTGATGGTGGAATCGGAAGCCAAGGAGCTGAGCGAAGAAGTCATGCTCGGCGCCGTGATGTTCGGCCATCGCCACTTCCAGCCCGTGATCAAGGCGATCATCGAGCTAGCGGAGAAGGCGGCGAAGGAACCGCGCGAAGTCACTGTCATCGACAATTCCGAGATCGAAAAGGAAATGCTCGGCCTGGTCGAGCAGGACCTGCGCAAGGCCTATGCGATTGCCGTGAAGCAGGAGCGCTATGCCGCCGTCGGCGCCATCAAGGAGAAGGCGATGGCGCACTTCTTCCCGGAAGGCTCCGAGCCGAAATACGAAAAGCTCCGCGTCGCCGACGTGTTCAAGGAGCTGGAAGCCAAGATCGTCCGCTGGAACATTCTCGACACCGGCCGCCGCATCGACGGCCGCGACGTCAAGACGGTGCGCAACATCGTCGCCGAAGTCGGCGTCCTGCCGCGCGCCCACGGTTCGGCGCTGTTCACCCGCGGCGAGACCCAGGCGCTGGTGGTGGCCACCCTCGGCACCGGCGAAGACGAGCAGTACATCGACGCGCTGTCGGGAACGTACAAAGAGACGTTCCTGCTGCACTACAACTTCCCGCCCTTCTCGGTCGGCGAGACCGGCCGCGTCGGCAGCCCGAAGCGTCGCGACATCGGCCATGGCAAGCTCGCCTGGCGCGCGATCCATCCGATGCTGCCGCCGCACCACGAATTCCCCTACACCATTCGCGTGGTGTCGGAGATCACCGAGTCCAACGGCTCCTCGTCGATGGCGACCGTCTGCGGCTCGTCGCTGGCGCTGATGGATGCCGGCGTGCCGCTGAAGAAGCCGACCGCCGGTATCGCCATGGGCCTGATCCTGGAAGGTCAGCGCTTTGCCGTGCTGTCCGACATCCTCGGCGACGAGGACCATCTCGGCGACATGGACTTCAAGGTGGCCGGCACCGAAGGCGGCATCACCTCGCTGCAGATGGACATCAAGATCGAGGGCATCACCGAGGAGATCATGCGCGTCGCGCTTGGCCAGGCCAAGGATGGCCGCGTGCATATCCTCGGCGAGATGGCCAAGGCGCTGACCGTCGCCCGCGCCGAGCTCGGCGAATATGCGCCGCGCATCGAGACCTTCAAGATCGCCACCGACAAGATCCGCGAAGTGATCGGCACCGGCGGCAAGGTGATCCGCGAGATCGTGGAAAAGACCGGCGCCAAGATCAACATCGAGGACGACGGCACCGT
>DATEJC010000275.1:0-7918 GCA_035278345.1 Bradyrhizobium sp.
GTCGACGTGCCGATCATCGGCGATTGCGCCAACGTGCTCGGCGATCTCTTGCAGGTGTTCAAGGCCGAGGCGAAGAAGCCCGACATCAAGGCATGGTGGCAGCAGATCGCGCAGTGGCGCGCGCGCAACTCGCTGTCCTATCGCAAGAACAACGACATCATCCTGCCGCAGCAGGCGATCCAGAGCCTGTTCGATGCGACGCGCGGCAAGGATACCTACATCACCACCGAGGTCGGCCAGCACCAGATGTGGGCGGCGCAGTTCTTCGGCTTCGAGGAGCCGCATCGCTGGATGACATCGGGCGGGCTCGGCACCATGGGCTATGGCCTGCCGGCGGCGCTGGGCGTGCAGGTCGCCCATCCCGACAGCCTCGTCATCGACATCGCGGGCGACGCCTCGGTGCAGATGACGATCCAGGAAATGTCGACGGCCGTGCAGCACGAGCTGCCGATCAAGATCTTCATCCTGAACAACCAGTACATGGGCATGGTGCGGCAGTGGCAGCAGCTGCTGCACGGCAACCGCCTGTCGCATTCCTATTCGGAGGCGCTGCCGGACTTCGTCAAGCTGGCGGATGCCTATGGCTGCGTCGGCCTGCAGGCGACGAAGCCTTCCGATCTCGACGGCGCGATCAAAGAGATGATCAAGGTCAAGCGGCCGGTGCTGTTCGACTGCCGCGTCGCCGCGCTGGAAAACTGCTTCCCGATGATCCCGTCCGGCAAGGCGCACAACGAAATGCTCTTGCCGGAAGAGGCCAACGACGAAGCCACCGCCAAGGCGTTCTCCGGCGGCAAGGCGCTGGTGTGAGTTGACGATGAGCCAGCCGCGACCCGCGCTTCTCTTCACCTCGCCCCACTTGTGGGGAGAGGTCGGATTGCATCGCAGATGCAATCCGGGTGAGGGGGGCTCTCCACGAGTCCAGTTCTCACCACATGCGCGGAGACAGCCCCTCACCCCAGCCCTCTCAGAGCGAGCTTTGCTCGTCTCGACCCCGCAGGAGCGGGGCGAGGGAGCCCACTGCCGTTGCCGAGGCAGCCATGTTTGATCTCGCCGAGCTGGAGCGCGCGCACACAATCGTCCGGACAGCGATGCCGCCGACGCCGGCGCATGACTGGCCGCTGCTGGCGCAGCGGCTGGGGGCTTCGGTCGTGGTCAAGCACGAGAACCACACGCCGATCGGCGCCTTCAAGGTGCGCGGCGGCCTCGCTTATCTCGAGCGGCTGAAGCGCGAGCAGACCAAGGTGCCCGGCATCATCTCGGCGACGCGCGGCAATCATGGCCAGAGCCTGGCCTTTGCCGCGAGCCGCGCCGGCATCCCCGCGACGATCTACGTGCCGCACGGCAACTCGGTCGAAAAGAACCGCGCGATGCGGGCGTTCGGCGCGCAGCTCGTCGAGCATGGCGAGGATTTTCAGGCGGCGCGCGAGGAATCCATCCGCCACGCAGAGCGGGCAGGGCTGCACATGGTGCCGTCGTTTCACCGCGACCTCGTGCTTGGTGTCGCCACCTACGCGCTCGAGGTGTTGCGATCGGCGCCCGAACTCGACGTCATCTATGTGCCGATCGGGCAGGGCTCCGGCATCTGCGGCTGCATCCTCGCCCGCGACCTGCTCGGCCGGAAGACCGAGATCGTCGGCGTGCAGTCGACGGAAGCGCCGTCCTACGCGCTGTCCTTCGCGGCGGGCAAGGTGGTGACGACCGAAACCAGCAACACGATGGCCGACGGCATGGCGACGCGCATCCCGGATGAGGAGGCGGTTGCGGTCATCCGCAAGGGCGCCTCGCGCATCGTGCAGGTCACCGACGAGGAAGTCGGCGCGGCGATCCGCGCCTACTGGACCGACACGCACAATCTCGCCGAAGGCGCCGGCGCCGCGCCGCTCGCCGCTGCGCTGTCCGAGAAGGGCAGGCTGGCCGGCAAGCGCGTCGGCCTGATCCTCAGCGGCGGCAATATCGATTTTGATCTGTTCCAGCGATGGGTCGGAACGGAGGCGCCAGCCACCGGCCAACGAGCCGTGGCGTGACGACAAGGATGTAAGGGGACGACCATGAACCAGCAGCCCGCCAACCAGCCGGCATCCGCCTATTTCCTCGAAGAGCGCCACGATCCGAACGAGACGCACACACTCTCGATCCTGGTGCAGAACGAGCCCGGCGTGCTCGCGCGCGTGATCGGCCTGTTTTCCGGGCGCGGCTACAACATCGACAGTCTCACGGTCTCGGAGACCGAGAGCCAGAAACACCTCTCGCGCATCACCATCGTCACCACGGGCACGCCGATGGTGATCGAGCAGATCAAGCACCAGCTCGACCGCATGATCCCGGTGTTTCGCGTCGTCGACATGACGCTGACCGGCCGCTCGATCGAGCGCGAGCTTGCGATGGTGAAGGTGCGCGGCGGCGGCGACCATCGCGTCGAGGCGCTGCGGCTGGCGGACGCGTTCCGCGCCCGCGTCATCGACGCCACCACCGAAAGCTTCGTGTTCGAGATCACCGGAAATTCAGCCAAGATCAACCAGTTCATCGACTTGATGCGTCCACTCGGCCTTGTCGAGGTGTCGCGCACCGGCGTCGCCGCAATCGGGCGCGGGCCAGAGGGGATGTGACACATGCTGGCGCGCGACTGGTACTATACCGAGCGGCGGCGGATCGGTATCGATTCCGCCGTCGCCGCGCTCTATGACCGCCACGACAACAGCGACAGCCGCGCCAATGCAGCGCTGACCATGCTCGGCCTCAAGCCGGGCTGGCGCGTTGCCGATATCGGCTGCGGCAACGGCGTACTGGCTTGCGAAGCCGCATCCATGGGCGCCGACGTCGACGCCATCGACATTTCACCAGCGATGCTCGCGCTCGCCGACATTCTGGCGCGCGACCGCAAGGTGAAGATCCGCACGCAGTTTGCGGGCCTGCTCAGCTTCGCCTACCAGCCCGATTCCTACGATCTCATCGTCAGCGAATTCGCGCTGCATCACCTGCCGGACTTCTGGAAGGCGGTGGCGCTGTCGCGCATCTTCAATGCGCTGAAGCCCGGCGCCAATTTCTATCTGCGCGACATCGTCTTTTTCGGCGTACCCGACGGCGTCGACCGCGACGTCGAGGGCTGGGCCGATTTCTCCATCAAGAACCACGAATTCGACCGCGACAGCGTGATCACCCATATGCGCGATGAATACTCGACCTTCGCCTGGGTGATCGAGCGGATGCTGACCGATGTCGGCTTCCAGACCGTATCGGTCGACTATCACGCGCCCCTCCACGGTACCTATCTCCTCCGCAAACCAAAAGCCGGCGAACAGAGCTGAAAACCAAACCCAGTAACGCAGCCCAACAACAGAGCCAGAAAATGAAGCCGGCCGACGTCTTTATCGCTGTCCTGGTGGCGGTGATCTGGGGCCTTGCGTTCGTCGCGAGTCGGATCGCGCTGGACGAGTTCTCCCCGGAACTGATGACGGCGTTGCGTTTCGCCATCGCCGCCATTCCCTGCCTGTTCGTGCGCAGGCCGGACGTGTCCTGGCCGCTGCTGATCGCCATCAGCTTCTCGCTGTTCCTCGGCCAGTTCCTGGCGCAGGCCTTTGCCATCGCCCAGGGCGTGCCGGTCGGCTTGTCCTCCGTCATCGTTCAGAGCCAGGCGCTGTTCACCATCGCCTTTGCGGCGCTCCTGTTCCGCGAATTGCCGACGCGCATGCAGACCATCGGCATTGTGATTGCCACGCTGGGCCTGCTGATGATCTGCGGCACCGTCGGCTATGATTTCAGCGTCGCCGCCTTTGCCGTGCTGATGATTTCGCCGGTCAGCTTTGCCGTCGGCAACCTGCTGCTCCGCCGTGCCCAGCAAGCGCGGATGTTCGACCTGTTCGCCTGGCTTTGCCTTGCTGCCGCCGTGCCGCTGTTCGCGCTGACGCTGGTGACCAACGGCCCGCAGCCAACCTGGCATGCGCTCTCGCACATGTCGCTGACTGGACTTGCCTGCATGATCTTTCTCGGCGGCTTCTCCACCAGCATCGCCTATTGGCTGTGGGGCCGGCTGCTGCGCGATTATCCGGCGGCGCAGGTCGTTCCGTTCGCGCTGCTGGTGCCGTTCGTCGGCTCGGCGGCTTCCAGCATCGTGTTCGGCGAGACCTTTGGGCCGCTGCGGCTCGCCGGCATGGTCACCGTGGTCGGCGGCATCGCCGCCATGTTGCTGGCAAAGCGCCCGCAGGCCCTGCCGAAGATCGCATGAGGTGCCGATGTCGCAATCCCTCTTCCTCGCCTTTGTGATTTTCGCCACCGTGATGTTCTTCACTCCGGGGCCGAACAACATCATGCTGCTGTCGTCGGGCCTCACTTTCGGCTTCCGCCCGACCATCCCGCACATCATGGGCATCACCATCGGCTTCGCCTTCATGGTCGGCGCCGTCGGGCTTGGGCTCGGCACCATCTTCATCGCCTACCCGGTGCTGCAGACCATCCTGAAATATCTGGGCGCCGCCTACCTGATCTACCTTGCCGCCCATATCGCGATGTCCGTGCCGCCTTCGGCGGAAGAGGACAAGCGGGGCGGCCGTCCGATGTCATTCTGGGGCGCGGCCATGTTCCAGTGGGTCAACGCCAAGGGCTGGGTGATGGTGATCGGCACCATCACCGCCTATGCGGCAATTGCGACGTTCCCACTCAGTATCGCGATCCAGGTCGGAATTTGCCTGATCCTCGGGGTGCTCTCCTGCTCAGCCTGGGCCCTGTTCGGCACGGCGCTGCGGCCGGTCTTGACCTCGCCTCGGGCAGTGCGCGCGTTCAACATCGTGATGGCGCTACTGCTTCTGGCTTCGCTCTACCCGGTCTTCATGGACGCGTGATGCCGATGATCATGGAGTGGCCTCGATGAACCACAACGAGTTTCGCAATTGGAGCCAAAGGGCCGTCGAGTGGGGCGTCGACTATCGTGAGACCCTGCGTGACCTTCCGGTGCGCGCGCAGACGAAACCCGGTGCCATTTTCAATGCTTTGCCGCCCGAGGCTCCTGAAGCGCCTGAGCCGATGGAGACCGTCTTTGCGGACTTCGAAAGCGTCATTCTGCCCGGCATGACGCACTGGCAGCATCCGCGCTTCTTTGCCTATTTCCCGGCCAATGCCGCGCCTGCTTCCGTCATCGCCGAGCAGTTGATATCGGCGATATCAGCTCAATGCATGTTGTGGCAAACGTCGCCGGCGGCAACGGAGCTTGAGACCCGCGTGCTGGACTGGTTGCGCCGGGCGCTCGGCCTGCCTGACGCATTCGCCGGTGTTATCCAGGATTCCGCTTCGTCGGCTACCCTTGCGGCTGTTCTCGTCATGCGCGAGCGCGCGCTGAATTGGGCGGGCAACAAAGCAGGATTGTCCGGACAGAAGCCCGTCCGGATCTATTGCTCGGGCCAGGTCCACACCTCCATCGACCGCGCCATCTGGATCGCGGGGATCGGCGAAGACAACCTTGTGCGCATCCCCGTCACGGGCGAACTACGCGGGCTGGACCTCGCGGCGCTGGAGACTGCCATTCTCGACGACAAACAGGCCGGACGACTGCCTGCCGGCGTCATTGCCAGCGTCGGTGGCACCAGTGTCGGCGGTACGGACGATATCGCAGGTGTTTGCGAAGTCGCGCGCCGCCACGGCCTGTACGTTCACGTCGATGCCGCCTGGGCCGGGTCGGCGATGATCTGTCCGGAATTCCGGCATTTCTGGAGCGGCGTCGAGAATGCCGATTCCATTGTCTTCAATCCGCACAAATGGCTCGGCGTGAATTTCGATTGCTCCGCCCATTTCCTGCGCGATCCCGAAAGCCTGGTGCAAACGCTGGCCATTCGTCCCGAATTCCTCAAAACGCATGGCCGGGACGGCGTCATCGATTATTCGGAATGGAGTGTCCCGCTTGGCCGCCGTTTCCGCGCGCTGAAAATCTGGTTCCTGTTGCGCGCTTACGGGCTGGAGCACCTGCGAAACATGATCCGAAATCATGTGCGGTGGTCTGAGAAGGTGGCGAAGCGGCTTGCGGCCTTGTCCGATTTCCGCGTGACCACCGGGCCGATGCTGTCCCTGTTCTCGTTTCGGCATGAGCCGGGGAATGTCGCCGATCTCGACGACCATAACCTGAAACTGGTCAACGCCATCAACGATGACGGACGCATCTATCTGACGCAGACCAAGGTCGATGGGCAGTCGGTCATCAGGTTTCAGGCGGGTTCTTTCGACATGACCGAAGCCGACGCCGATACCGCATTTGACGTCATCGTTGAGGTCGCACACCGGCTGGCTTCGCAGGGAGCCGCGGCATGACACCGCAGTGCAAGGCGGTCCGCTCAATCCGGCTCCCGGGGGGCCCTAGGCCGCATGCAGCCATGCGGAAAGGGGTTTCCCATTGCTGGCAAAATGCTCTAGACAACGGCCGGAATTTCGCGGGCGACCCGGCGGTTTTGACCCCTCCCAAAAGCCTGATTCATCGGCCGATTTCCGGCCCCCTCAAGAGGAAACGACTATGCGTGTTTACTACGATCGCGACGCCGACCTGAACCTGATCAAGGGCAAGAAGGTCGCCATCGTCGGCTATGGCAGCCAGGGCCATGCCCATGCGCTGAACCTGAAGGATTCCGGCGTCAAGGAAGTCGCCATTGCGCTGCGCAAGGGCTCGGCCTCGGCCAAGAAGGCGGAAAACGCCGGCTTCAAGGTGATGGAAGTCGCCGAGGCCGCCAAATGGGCCGACCTCGTCATGATGCTCACCCCGGACGAGCTGCAGGGCGACATCTACCGCGAACACCTGCACGACAACATGAAGAAGGGCGCCGCCCTCGTCTTCGCCCACGGCCTCAACGTCCACTTCAACCTGCTCGATCCCCGCGCCGACCTTGACGTGCTGATGATCGCGCCGAAGGGCCCCGGCCACACCGTGCGCTCGGAGTACCAGCGCGGCGGCGGCGTGCCCTGCCTGATCGCGATCGCCAAGGACGTCTCCGGCAATGCCCATGACCTCGGCCTGTCCTACGCCTCCGCCATCGGCGGCGGCCGCGCCGGCATCATCGAGACCACCTTCAAGGAAGAATGCGAGACCGACCTGTTCGGCGAGCAGGTGGTGCTCTGCGGCGGCCTGGTCGAACTGATCAAGGGCGGCTACGAGACCCTGGTCGAGGCCGGCTACGCCCCCGAGATGGCCTATTTCGAGTGCCTGCACGAAGTGAAGCTGATCGTCGACCTCATCTATGAGGGCGGCATTGCCAACATGAACTACTCGATCTCCAACACCGCCGAATACGGCGAGTATGTCACCGGCCCGCGCATCGTCACCGCGGAGACCAAGGCCGAGATGAAGCGTGTTCTCGCCGACATTCAGGGCGGCAAGTTCGCCCGCGACTGGATGCTGGAGAACAAGGTCAACCAGACCTCGTTCAAGGCCACCCGCGCCAAGCTCGCCGAGCACCCGATCGAGGAGGTGGGCGCCAAGCTCCGAGACATGATGCCGTGGATCAAGAAGGGCGCGCTGGTCGATAAGACCAAGAACTAAAAGCCGACACGAAATCTTAAAGGTCGGACGGCATATTCGGGCGAGATCGCGCAAGCGGTCTCGCCTGTTGCTTTACTTGATGTGATTTCTCGATGGCGATTTTCGATCGCGTCGCCTCAGCCGAAACGAAGAACTGACACTTCATGCACATTCTTGGCATGAAGCCGTTCGCGAGATTTTTCGAATCCAAAAAACTGAGCGCTTTCCGAGTCGAAGCGCGGTTGCTTCAACTGCATTCTCGCCTGGCAAGGTGTCCGACAACGCTTGAAGCGTTGCGCGAGAACCCAAGCGCTGAGAGCTGAACTAGATTCTTGGGGGCTCGCCGACCTTTTCGATCCGGTTATGCAGCTGCCAGAAGCGCACGGTGCGCTGGGCGGTCTCTTGCGACAGCCGGCCGTAGTCGCGGTG
>DATEJC010000276.1:0-12846 GCA_035278345.1 Bradyrhizobium sp.
CGTTGTAAAGCCCACCTTCCTGAGCAGCTGCCTGGGTGGCTTCGTAATCTTTTGACCGTGCTGAAGAGAGCACGCGTCATGATACGCTACTCGATACGAAGGCAGCTTTTGTATGACGTGGAGATCCAGTCTCGATAGCAGTTCGGTTATATCCAGACACAAACTGCCGATGCGATTGGCCTCGTCAGTCCCGATAAGATGTCCATAGTCTTTGACTGTGGTACCGCAACCTGACGCGTTGACGACAACGGCATCAAGACCTTCGTTCAGCAGCTTCCCCCAAGCGGTCACATTGGCGCGAGCAAGCCCCTGCGCCTGATCCTTGAAACCCATATGCAGCGGAAGCGCACCACAGCAACCGGCACCATCGGCTACGACGACGTCGCATCCGTGCCGCTGCAGGACGCGAATCGTTGCAGCGTTGACGTTGCGATCGAGGGCCTGCTGCGCGCACCCAGCCAGCAAGGCTACCCGCATCACCCGCTTTCCCTGCGCAGGAAAGGTCTGTGGCTTCAAGAGCTCGGGCCTCGCAGACGACGATCCGGCGAGCTCCAGCATGCCGCCGAGCCGCCCGGGAAGCCATCCAGCCAATCCTCGACCAACCTTCGCTAATGCGAGAGCAGCCGAGAACCTCTTCGGATATGGCAGAATTCCTGCGAGAAGGGCTCGAAGCAGACGATCGCCCAATGGGCGCTTGAAATGCTTCTCGATGTAATCTCGCGCGACATCGAGCAGATGAATATAGTCCACCTTGACGGCGCAAGTGGACATGCACGACATGCAGGACAGACAGCGATCCAGGTGATGGACTGTTTTTGGATCGGGCCGCCCCCCTTTCTTCAGCATTTCATGGATCAAGTCGATGCGACCTCGCGGTGAATCGTTTTCATCACGAAAGAGCACGTAGGTCGGGCACGTGCCGGTGCAGAAACCATAGTGAACGCAGGTCCTCAGAATTTGGTCTGCTTCGGCTATTTCTGGCTGATCGAGTTGCTCTTTGCTGAATGCGGTCTGCACTAAACGCTCTTCGGCCGTCGATTGGCGGATATGATCTGCTGACTAGACCACAATCGACTACGGAAACGCTTGGCACACAGAGCCAGGCGACTTTGCTATGCGCGCAATCTTCACCGGGAAGCGCGCCAGAAGACCAACCGTCAATCCCTTGCACAAGTGACTCTCGTTTTGACGGGAGCCTTGATCCGCGATCCGGTGGTGTCGGCACTGCCCAGCTCGATTTTCGCATTTTCTGTATTCACTTTCCTGGACTGGCGGATCGACTCGCTGCGCCTAGAAACAGAAAAGGTGGATCTGCTTGCCTGAATGGGGAGACAGCATGAGAACGGCATTTTGGCTTACGGGAGCAGCTGCGCTCGCGCTGGCAAACCCGGCCTTCGCGGACGACGTTATCAAGATCGGCTTTGTCTCGACATTCAGCGGTCCGACCGCCGCGATCGGCAACGACATGCGCAATTCCTTCGAGCTCGCACTCGACCATCTCGGCCGCAAGATGGCCGGCAAGCCGGTCGTGGTGATCTATGAGGATGACGGCCAGAAGCCCGATGTCGGCAAGCAAAAGACCGAAAAGCTGATCCAGTCCGACAAGGTCGATTTCATCGTCGGCTATATCTGGTCCAACGTGCTCTTGGCCTCGCTGAAGACCGCGGTGGACTCCAAGACCTTCCTGATCTCGGCCAATGCCGGACCGTCCCAGCTCGCCGGCGAGCTCTGCTCGCCCTACGTGTTCTCGACCTCATGGCAGAACGACCAGACGCCGCAGGCGATGGGCACCTACATGAACCAGAAAGGCATCAAGTCGGCCTTCCTGATCGGCCCGAACTATGCCGCCGGCAAGGACACGCTTGCGGGCGTGAAGAGCACTTTCAAGGGTCAGGTGATCGGCGAGGAATACACGGTTTGGCCGAGCCAGCTCGATTTCTCCGCCGAGCTGACGAAAGCGCGCAACTCCAAGGCAGAGGCGATCTTCGTGTTCTATCCGGGCGCCGCCGGCGTGCAGTTCCTGAACCAGTATACCCAGGCCGGCATCAAGCAGCAGATCCCGCTCTATACGACCTTCACCATCGACGAGGTGTCGTTGCCGCTGCAGAAGGACGATGCGATCGGCGTGCCCGGCGCCCAGCAATGGGTCAACGACCTGCCGAACGAGCAGAACAAGAAGTTAGTCGCCGATTATCGCAAGAAGTACACGGGCCTGCGGCCGAGCTTCTATGGTGCCCAGTCCTATGACGCGGCCGGCCTGATCAACAGCGCGGTGGTCAAGGTGGGCGGCGATACCTCCAGGAAGGACGAGATAAAGGCCGAGATGGAGAAGGCCAACTTCAAGTCGGTGCGCGGACCGTTCAAGTACGGCAAGAACCACATCCCGATTCAGAACTTCTACCTGCAGGACGTGGTCAGGGATGCCGAGGGCCAGCTCGTGCTCAGAACGGTAGCCACCATCGTCGAGGGCGACCAGGACCGCTTCCACGACAAGTGCCCGATGAAGTAGAATCGGATTCGGCTGGCGAACGGGGGCCGGATTGACGCTGGTGTCCGGCATCACGGACTTTATCAATCTCGCCCATCGCTCGCTCTACATGACGGGCGCCAATTTCGCGGCGACCTTTGTGGCCTGGACCAGTAATTTCATCCTTGGCGCCGTCATGGCGCTCGGCACCACGGTCGCAATGCCATTGGTCGGCTCTCGAAAGCCAATCACCCAATGAAAACGGCACTTCCGGATCCGGCAGTCATGGCGGGCGAGGCATACGCACTTGCGATGACGCCATAACAATTACACGTCTTCTTTTCGAGGTTCTTCCGCTCGTCAATTTGCAAGACTCCCCGCATCTTGCGAATCAGACCCTCGTCTTCAAACCGGTTCAATGTCTGTGTCACTCCTGCCCGGCGCAAGCCGAGGGCAGCGGAAAGGTATTCGTGCGTGACGGGAAGGACGTGACCGTCCAGCGCATCGCTTGTCAGACAAAGCCAGCTGGCCAGCCGCTGTTCCAGGTCATGCCGAACACCGCATAGTCCGGTTTGCGCGCAGTGCAACAGAAGCGTTTGAACGTGCCGCGCGAGGAGCTCTTTAACCTGAGGTCGTTCATTCATGACCCGGCGCAAATCATCCACGCGGATTCTGAGCGCACTTCCGCCGAACAGCACAATGGATTGATGCGTTGGAACATGACCTCCAAACAGAAACGAGACGCCGATGGCTCCCCGCTGTCCGACGACGGCGGTCTCCAGGATGCTCCCAGCAGACACGACCCTTAGCGAAATGACACCAGATTCGATGAAATAGACGTGCTCAACCCGTTTCCGGGGCTCCTGCAGGATCATGCGCTCCTTGAGTGTGATGTGCTCGAGGAATTCACCGATCATCGCAAGGTCTGGCAGAGACATTCTCGCCAGAATTTCGTTTCTAACAAATGGTCGTTCGCTAGGTTGCGGAAGCATTTTGCGTGTTTCCGGCTCGGCAAATGCTCTCATGGTTGTATCTCCGCCGTTCCTCGCGACGCGCCATCATCGGCATTAGGTCCCATCTTGCTCGGCTACCTCACAGCACGACCGCCGGCAGGGAAAAGAGCTCCGTGCCTCGAAGGGCACGGAGCTTAAGTCTGGGAGAAGTTGCTCAAACGCGATGGGCAAGCGTTTTCCGACCGCTCGAAGACACTAGAACGACGTCAAAAATTCCTGTGACATGTGTGCGGCGGGCCCTCAAGGACGGTTATTGGATTCAGGCAATCCGGAATCTCAATAGAGGGCTGGAAACAACGTCATTGTCTCCGATGCGCGAGCTGTGCTTCCAGGCTCAGCCAAAGGGCGAAAGTCGGACCAGACTACGTCTGGATTGAGAGCCGTCTTCCTCTCAAAAGTCGGTTCCTGCATGTCGGTCATTGCGCAACGGGGCGCGCTGCACGCGAACCGTCATTATCAATAGAATGAGCTTCCGGCAGGGCATTGCCGGAAGCTCTGGAGGTCTAACTATAAAGTAGTCGAGAGTTCTCCTTTCCTGGTCGTTTAGAAGTTGCGCTGAGCGCGGATCAGCAAGGTGAGGCTGTCCTGATCCTTCAGCTCGTAGTTGGCTGCCGGCTTGGCGGCGCCGTTGTTCGCGGCACCATTCCACACACCCGCGTACTTCTGATCGAGGTGGCTCCAGGTGAAGTCTGCCGAGAAGGTCAGGTTCTTCACAGGAGTCCAGCGGGTGATGATACCCACCTGCCCGATGTTGAAGTCCGGGTTGCAGGTCGTGATGCCCGTCTGACCGGCGCCACCACCGTTGGCCAAAGCTGCGCAGATCGTGGCCTTGCCGAGGTCGCCGTAGCTAACGCCGGCATACGCACCGTAGATCGCCGTGTTCCAGTAGGGATCCCAGTTGTGGGTATACGCACCACGGAAACCCCAGGTCTTGATATTCTCAAGCTGGCTCTGGTTGCCGGCCGAGGTCCCGGTGAACACCGCATCCGGAGCGCTGGCAAAGCCAATGCTGCCGTAATTCAGCGGATTGCTCGTGCCGCCATAGATCGAGTAGGCATTCGGAGCAAGGTCCTGGATGTTGTAGCGGGTCGCACCGTCGGTGTAGACACCCTGGACGTTGATCGTGTCGCCAGCGCCCGTCGGGATGTTCTTGATCGACAGAGCCAGTTGAGCAGCCCAGCCCCACTTGTCGTCGGGCTTGCCGGAGGTCTCGAACGCGCCGTAGTAGCCCGGCGTATTGTTGTGAGCCGCGAATGACGCCTGGAACAGACCCCAAGCCTGATCAACGCGAAGCATCGCGATGAAGTCGGGCGTACGCGATCCGGCAATGTTGTTGGCGCCGTAGGAGCCACCCTGGACGCCGGCCTGGGTGATGCCGCTCAGGTTGGTGAGAGCCGACTGAGTGTAGGCGACCTGGTCCTGAGCGGACAGAGCGACCGACACGCCGTTGCCGAACTCCGCGGTGTAGGTGAACTGGTTCACACCAGTGACCGTGCCGCCGCCACCGACGAGACCGTCGAAGTTGTTGCCGGGATAGTTGACCCAGGGAGCGGAGAACTGCGACACCGCCTTGCCCATCGTGAAGCCAGCGAACTGGATGAAGGCGTAGTAGACGCCGAGCGTGCCGCCACCAACCTGGCCGCTACCGGTCCCTGCGGGATTGGTTCCGTCATACGTGGTGCTGTTCGGGTTCGTGCCGCCGGCCGAGTAACCGCCGGCGGTCCACGTAAAGGCAGCATCGAAGTAGGTGCGGACCACGCCGTATTGGGTCGCGGTGCGCGTATCGATGTTGAGGTCCTGACGGGAGCGAGAGGTGTACCAGTTGCTCAGCTGGTTGTGCGCGCCGGCGGAAGCGCCGGTCGCCCAGCCGTAAACGCTGTTGGTGCCGAGCGCGGTTTCAACGCGCAGGTAGCCACCCAGCTTGATGCAGGTATCAGTGCCCGGAATGTAGTAGAATCCGGCACCATACAAGGAGCAAACCTTCACGTATTCGACCGCCTTGGCCTTCACGGGAAGGTCAGCAGCCTGCACCCCACCGATGGCGAGAAAACCCGCCGCGGAGCCCAGAACGAGGCTCTTTGTGATATTCATCTAATCCTCCAAGTTTATCCATCGCAAGATGGGAGTCACCTCAGCGAGCGCCGCTTCGCTTATTGACCTGAGGTGACTCCCTCGCCCCCACTCACGTTTCGATCAGCACAGTCACCATTCGATGGAATGATCCGGCTTCCGAGCTGATCGACGTGGCAAAGCGGGCAAGCCGCTCTCTGCAAGAGCATGTTGAACGAATGTTGGAGTTGAGGGGGAGCTAACTCTGTACGTAACGAACGAACGCGCCGCGTGACTCGACTCTTGTGGCTGCGCAGCGTCAGATTTGTACGTTTCGTACGGATGCGGCGCTCTTCAGACTGGTTCGCCTGAAGACTCGCAGAGTCATCGCGACACGTTTCGTACTTGAACAATACGTGTGTTGAATTTCGCGACGCCGCGACGAAGGTCGATCGCAGTTTTTATATTCGAATGGAAGCAATCAGGCGGCGGGTTGCGAAGGAGACCACCCACCGGATGTTTGTGCCGTGTCGCGCGCAACAACTCGCGCCGCGCGGTCTGGCAGCAGATAGCGACGGTTGTTGAGTCCGGTCGGCACGTCGCGCACCGACTGGCCGCGCAGGCCTTCTCTCAATTTTCATGTTGGCGATCGCGATCGCCAGGTGCTCGGCGCAGGCCGAGCCCAGCCGCGCGCGATCGGCAAAGCGCGCTTTCGCATCGCGCGGCTGGTTAAGAAAGCGTGGGAGAAGCGTCATTGCGAGAGCCACCGAGTCGGCGCGAAACGCCGCCCGATGACAGGCTCCGCGACGAAGCACTCCATCTTCCAACATCGACTAAACAGCGTCTGTCGCCGGAGCGTCGCCGAGCTGCATACGAAGCTGTTTCCACAACCGCGTCCTGAGATGGACGAACGACGGCGTCTCCATGACTTCTTCGCTTGCGAAGCGATCCCATTTCTCTTTCTCGCGAATCGACCTGATGTCGACGGTGTCCGCGATGCGCCCCGGATTACGCGCCAGCACAACAACCCGGTCGGAAAGATAGACGGCCTCATCCACGCTGTGGGTGATGAACAGAACCGTTCGCGGATTGGTGCGGGAAATCCTGATCAGTTCTTCCTGCATGACGGTGCGCGTCTGCGCATCCAGCGCGCCGAAAGGCTCATCCATCAGCAGAACCTCGGGATCGATCGCATAGGATCGCGCGATCGCAACACGTTGCTGCATGCCCCCGGATAGCTGATAGGGGTAGCTATCCTCCGTTCCCCGCATGCCCATCAGGTCAAGATAGCGCAGCGCTTCGCGGTCGCGATCGTGTTTCGGCACGCCCTTGCATTTCAGACCGAAGCCGATGTTCTCGCGCACGGTTTTCCAAGGGAACAACGCGAATTGCTGGAACACGACGGCTCGGTCGGCTCCAGGTCCCTTCACGGGCCGGCCTCCCACCCTGACCTCTCCCCAGGTCGGCCGTTCAAGTCCCGCAACCATCCGCATCAAGGTGGTTTTGCCGCAGCCCGACGGTCCGATGATGGAGATGAACTCCTTGTCGGCGACCGTCAGGCTGAGGTCTTCCAGAACCGTTATATCCTGTCCGCCACGCGGAAAGCGGATTCCAATGCGGTCAAAGACGATGTCGCTCATCGCGGCCGACTCCAGTCGAGCATGATGCGCCGTTCGGCAAACCGAAGGATGACGTCGATAAGAAGACCGATCAGCCCCACGGCAAACATCGCGGCCATGACGATATCCGGCTCGAGATTGCTTTGTCCCTGAACCAGTACATAGCCGACACCGGACGACACCACGATCAATTCAGCGCCGATCAGAGCCTGCCAGGCAAGCCCCGCACCGACGCGAAGGCCCGCGACGATCGATAGAAGCGCACCGGGAAGCAGGACCTCGCCGACGATGCGCAGTCCTCCAGCGCCAAGAGTCCTCGCCGCCTCGATCAGGCGCCGGTCGACAAACTTCGCACCGCGATAGGCGTTGACGAGGCATGGTGCAAACGCCCCGGTAAAGATGACCATGATCGGCCCTCCCCGTCCCGTTCCAAACCAGAGCACCGCGAACGGCACCCAGGCGAGCGGCGCGACATAGCGATAGGCTTCGAAAATGGGGGAGACGATCTCGTCCAGCAGCCGCCAGTATCCCATCGCAAGACCGAGCGGCACGCCCAGCAGCGCGGCAAGGCCGAAACCGAAAGCCCATCGCTGCAAGCTCGCCCAAACATGCCCCTGAAGGGTGTCGCCGGCAAACGGCTCGAATATCATGCGGCCCGCCGCAATCAGGACCTCGATCGGCGACGGCAGGACGATTTTGGGTAACAGCCCGGACATTGCCAGCGCCTGCCATGCCCCGAGAAACAGGATGGTCCCGGCCACGGAGAGGCAAACGATCTCGGTACGCGATGGCGGCCTGACGTTCATCGAGCTTGCCACCTCAAGACCCTGCGCTCGACCAAGCCGAGAGCCAACGCGGTGAGTGCGCCCAGGATCGCAATCGCCGCCATGGCGACGACGATCATCGCCGGATAGAAATCGCGATAGGCGGTGCCGAGGACGCGTCCAAGACCGAAGAACGCGCCGACGAGTTCGGCGGCCACGAGGGTAGTCCACGATGCCTGGAGGGAGAGTCGCAGCCCTGTGAAGATCATCGGCATCGCGCCGGGGATGATCACCTCCTGGAGGATTTGCCGCCGCGAGGCGCCGTGAACCAGGCCGGCCTCGATCAGGGCGCCGTCGACGCCGCGAACGCCGGCATAGGTATTGATCAATGACGGCACGAAGGCCGCGAACCAGATCACCAGGATTTTGGCGCCATCGCCGAGACCAAGCCAGACGATGGCGAGCGGTATCCAGGCCAGTGGAGGAATCGGCCTGACAAGCAGGAACACCGGGTTGATGAACGCCTCCACGCGCCGGCTGAGACCCATCGCCAAACCGAGCGGCACACCCGTGACCGCCGCGACGAGAAAGCCGAGACAGATGAGTCGCAGGCTGTAGAGCGCCTGGACGACCAGCGTCCCGCCGGCGTAACCATCGACGGCGATATGGCGTGCCGCGTCGGTCACCGCGTCGGGAGCAGGAAAACGCTCGGCCGGCACGATGTGCAGGACATCGGTTACGAGCACCCAGATCGCCAGGAGCGCGCAAACGCTGGCGGCGCCGACCAGCATGCGCCGCCGGCCCGCCAGCATTGAGAGAATCTTGCGCAGACCGAACCGCCGCGAGCCGGCGGAAAGCCCGACCGACAATCGGCTCACTTGTCCTCGGCGAAGCTCTTCAGCTTGGGATCAGCCGCCACGAGCTTGAGATAGGTGTCGGTGATATACGACGTCGGCTCGGGAATGGTCTGCAGGGAGCCGGTCGATTTCAGGTAGTTTGCGAACTGACCGATCCATTCGTCCATCTTTGCAGGCCCCTTGCTCCGATCGAACGCCGCCAACTGCTCACTCAGAGAAAGAGTCGGCTGGGTATCGATTTCCTTGCCGAGGAACGCATCCGGCAATACCAGTCCGGTACGCGCGTAGAAGGTCTTCATCATGGCGATGGTTTCTGCGCGATGCGTCTTCTGCCAGGCGAGCGTACGCAGATAAACCGCAAGGAAGGCTGCAACCTTGTCGGGATTGGCTTCCGCGTAGTCGCGGCGCGCGACCAGAAGGCCGGGGATCGTCATGCCCGCGTCCTTGCCGTTGCACAGGACCTGGGCGCCCGCCTTGTCCTCAAGCCGATATGTGTTGGGAGCCCAAGTCGCCGCGAGTGTGCCGGTGCCCGTGGCAAAGGCCGAAACGATTTCCGCCGGATTCAAATTCACGACCTGGAGATCCTTGAGATCGAGGCCCCACTTCTGAAGGCAAATGCGCGCTGCATACTCGCCGGTCGAGTTCGTGGTCAGCAACAGCTGCTTGCCTTTCAGCGAAGCCGGATCCTTCTTGATCGCCGCCACATCCTTGTCGCGGGCGAGAATGGCGTTCACCGCCGAGGAATTGTTCATGATGCCGATGGTCACGAGACCGATGCGCTGGGCCCCGAGAACCGCTGGGGCTCCGGTACCTCCAACGTCCCATGCCTTCGATGCGGCGGCGGCAACCTGAGGCGCACCGGTCGGGAATGTTGAAAAGGTCGGCTCCAGCCCGGCCTCCTTCCACCATCCCTTTTCGGTGGCGATGTGGAACGTCAGAGCCCAATAGGTCGACGGTTGGTAGCTGATATTGATCGGAGTTTGCGCCTGGGCCGGCACAGCGGCCGCCAGTCCCACAGCCAGGCACAAACCGGCCAGTACGGTCTTTCTCATGTCTCCCCCCTCCTTGGTGTCCTTGGTGGACACGCTTTGGCTATAACAATTTCCGACGGTACCTAGACTCGGATACCAGACACAAGTCCGTTGCGCTCATGAATCATCGCCCGCATTGGGTCCTACGGATTGTACGGCTGCGAATGCTCGCCGCAGGCGAGCGATGCCGTGACGGGCGAAAAAATCGCCGTCGTCGAAATTCGATCTCCACACCGCAAACGCCGCGCTGGCTTTCGGCTCGATAATCCCCGAAGAAAACGCCTCGAAGCCCAACGCGCCGCGATAGCCGACAGCAACGACCGTCCGGATGATCTCATCGACATCAATGCGTCCGGTCCCGATCAAGCCGCGATGGCTCTCGCTTATTTCCAGATAGCCGAGCCGGGCCGCACATGAAGCGATTGCCGCCGGCAGATCGCTTTCTTCGATGTTCATGTGATAGGTGTCGAGGTGGATGAGAACATTGTCGGCTTCGGTCGCTGTCACGAAGGCGAGCGCCTGTGCCGCCGTATTGATCAGATTGTTCTCGTAGCGGTTGGTCGCCTCGATCACGAGATCGATGCGGGAGGCCCTGGCAAGCGGTGCAACTTCGGCGAACGCCGCGGCAGTTCGACCCAGCGCGCCCCGGTCCGCCGGTTGATCGGCTCGGCCCAGCGCCGCGTAGAGAACGCCGCCAAGGTGAACGGCGCCGAGATCACGCGTCATCGCGATCGCCCGCTTCAGTCGTTCCCGCCCCGCGGCGGCAACGTCCTTGTCCGGACTGGAAGGATCGGCCGCACGATCCATGATTGCGGTTGCGACCGGTGTGATGCCGGCCGCCTCGGTGCGGCGCCGCATTGCCTCGACGTCGACCGTCGACGTGTCACGCAACGGGATGACGATCCTGTCGAACCCTGCTTGAGCGGCCTTGTCGATGGCTTGCAACACATCCGCCTGTGCAAAGGATTTCGCCCAGAGCAACGGATGAACAGCGAGTGGGTTCGGAAGGGAAGAAGCCATCAAATCTGCAACGCGAGGACACCGTCTGGATACGATCGGCGACCAACAAGATTCCACTCTTTCTTCGTTGAGGTTGGTTGTCAAATGCTGATTGATCCCGCCCGTTTCCATCCTTCGCTGCTTCGCAGCAACGGCTCGGCAAGCCAGCGTCGCTCCCTCGCAGCGAAGCAGTGGAGGCTGCCTCGCCGAAGCCTTGGCGAAGGCGGCAAGCCGGGCGATGACAAGCTGAGTTCTCCGTCATTGCGAGCGAAGTGTTCAGCCCGGGGACATGACTGACAGGTGTTCGGAGACATGGTTGACACGTCAAAATCGGCTGGATTCGTCGAACAAGGGGGCGAGCCATGCCGTGGCGAGAGGTGTCTATCATGGACCAACGACGCGAGTTCGTGATGCTTGCCAAGCAGGAGGGCGTAAACCGGCGGAAGCTGTGCCGGCAGTACGGCATCAGTGCCCAGACCGGCTACAAGTGGATGGAGCGGTACGATGCGGGCGATACGACGCTGGCGGACCGGTCGCGGCGGCCTCATCACAGTCCGGATCGCACCGCAGCTGCGATCGAGCAGCAGATCGTGGCCTTGCGCGATGCCCACCCGGCCTGGGGAGCGCGCAAGATTGCATATCGCCTGAAGCGCGACCGGCAAGCCGTGCCGGCGATATCGACGGTGCATGAGATCCTGCGCCGCTACGATCGGGTGCCGGAGCCTGCGGGTACGCCTGGACAGCCGTACATTCGCTTCGAGAAGGAAGCACCCAATCAGCTCTGGCAGATGGACTTCAAGGGACACAGTCCGCTGGAGAACGGCGTGTCCTGTCACCCGCTGACGATGCTGGACGATCACTCGCGATTCTCGTTGTGTCTGGCGGCCTGTGACAACGAACAAGGCTCGACGGTACGCGGGCATCTCGAGACGACATTCCGCCGTTACGGGCTGCCCGATGCGATGTTCGTCGACAATGGCGGCCCCTGGGGCTTTACCCTTGAAGACCCATGGACCAGGCTGACGGTCTGGCTTTTGAAGCTTGGCGTCCGGGTGATCCACAGCCGACCCTATCATCCGCAGAGCAGAGGAAAGAACGAACGCTTCCATCGAACGCTGAAGGCCGAGCTGTTCGCCTTCAGGCGGTACTGGGACCTTGCCGATGTCCAGCACGCGTTCGACCAATGGCGAACCGTCTACAATCTCGATCGGCCGCATGAGGCATTGGGCTACAACGTGCCGGCAAGCCGCTACCGCCCCAGTTCGCGGGCAATGCCGGACAGCCTGCCAAGGGTGGAATACGACGAGCACGAGATCGTCCGCTCCGTCTCCACCACCAAGGCCTATGTCACCTTCAATGGTCGATTGTGGAAGGTCCCGCAGGCATTTCGTGGTGAGAGGCTTGCCATCCGTCCACTCGATGGTGATGGCAGGTTCGGAATATTCTTCGCCGCGCATCAGGTCGCGACGATCGACTTGCGTGATCCCAAAAGTGTCAACCATGTCCCCGAACAGGTGTAAGCTATCTCCCCGGGCTGAACACTTCGCTCGCAATGACGGCGGGATAGACGCGCAGTGAGGCTACACCGTCTTCTCGGGCCAGCGGCAGAGATCGTTGATCAGGCAAACTTCGCAGCGCGGACCGCGGGCCAGGCAGGTATAGCGGCCGTGCAGGATCAGCCAGTGATGCGCGTGCAGCATGAATTCGGTCGGGATCACCTTCTCCAGCCCGAGCTCCACTTCCAGCGGCGTCTTGCCGGGCGCGAGCCCGGTGCGGTTGCCGACGCGAAAGACGTGCGTATCAACCGCCATGGTGTGTTCGCCATAGGCCATGTTGAGCACGACATTCGCGGTCTTGCGGCCGGCGCCCGGCAGTGACTCGATCTCGGCGCGGGTGCGCGGCACCTCGCCGCCGAACTCGTCGATCAGCTTCTGCGAGAGCGCGATGACGTTCTTGGCCTTGGTGCGATAGAGGCCGATGGTCTTGATGTAGTCGCGTAAACGCTCCTCGCCGAGATCGAGCATCTTCTGCGGGGTGTCGGCGACTT
>DATEJC010000277.1:0-2527 GCA_035278345.1 Bradyrhizobium sp.
GCCGAGCTGGCGCTGGGTCACGCACGAGGCCGATGCGGATTCGGTGCTGTTCAGCTTCTCGGACCGCCCGGTGCAGCAGAAGCTCGACCTGTTCCGCGAGGATCGCGGCAACGCTTGAGTCGACGACGCCCTCGTCATGCCCGGGCTTGACCCGGGCATCCACGACATCTTTTTCTGCGGCCACCAAAGACGCGGATGGCCGGGTCGAGCCCAGCCATGACGGCTGTTACTGTTGTGACTCACCGCCAGTGCAGCAGCCGCGCCTCGAGCAGATTGATCAGCTTTCCCACCGCCAGCCCGAACACGGACAGTATCACCACGCCAGCCAGCAGCTGATCCGTCTGCATAAGATTGCCTGCCTGCAGCACGAAGGCGCCGATGCCGAATTGTGCACCGATCATCTCGGCGCTGACGACGAGCAAGAGCGCCACCGATGCGGTGATGCGGAAGCCGGCCAGGATCGAAGGCAGCGCGCCCGGCCAGATCACGCGGCGCACGATGGCGTGGAACGGCACATTGAAGCTTTGCGCCATGCGGATCAGATTGCGCGGCACGGCGTCGACGCCGCTATAGACGGAGATTGCGGTCGAGAAGAAGACGCCCAGCGCAATGGTGGCGATCTTCGGCTCCTCGCCGATTCCGAGCCAGAGGATCAAGAGCGGCAGCAGCGCGATCTTCGGGATCGGAAACAGCGCGGAGATGAACGTGATGCCGACGCTGCGCGCCAGCGTCGAAAGCCCGATGGCAAAGCCGACCAGCACGCCTGCGGCCGTGCCGATGATCCAGCCCGAGCCGATCCGCATGATCGACCAGGAGACGTGCTGCCACAGCGCGCCTGACACAGCTAACTTCCAGATCGCGACAGCAATCGCCGAGGGCGCCGGCAGGAACAGCGGATTGACCCAACCCGCGCTGCCGGCGAGTTGCCACAGCGCCAGCACGGCCGCCAGCGCGATCCAGCCGCCGTAGCGGCCCGTACTCGGCACGAAACCGGCGCCGCGGAATTCGACGGGCCGCGTGTCGGTTTCGCGCTCTGCGTCCTGCGGCGCGCGGTCAAGCATGCTGCACCTCGCGCTCGGCATCGATCGCTTCGTTGCGGATCAACGACCACAATTCGCCTTGCAGCTTGGTCAATTGGCTGCGCGCCTCGGCCGCGCCGCGCTCGCTGCGCGTCATCGGGACGGTCACGGACTCGCGCACCCGGCCCGGCCGCCGCGACAGAACCACGATGCGGTCGGCGAGCCGCACCGCCTCTTCCAGATTATGCGTGACATAGACCGCGCCCATCGCGCCGTCGGCGAGCAGGCGGACAAAATCCTCCAACAGCAGCTCGCGGGTCTGCGAATCCAGCGCCGACAGCGGCTCGTCCATCAGCAGGATCGCCGGCCGCACCGCCAGCGCACGCGCAATGCCGACGCGCTGCCGCATGCCGCCGGAAAGCTGCTTTGGATGGGCGCTGCGGAAATCGGTGAGACCGGTGCGGTGGAGAGCGTCGTCGATGACGGCGCGGCGTTCGCTTGATGAAAGGCCTGTGTGCTCCAGCGGGAATTCCACGTTCTCTTCCACCGTGCACCACGGCAGCAACGCAAAATCCTGGAACACGAAGGTCAGTGGATTGAGGCTGCCGGCCGGCGCCGCGCCGCGCAGTTCCGCCGCACCGTGGCTCGGCAGCAGCAGCCCGCCAAGAATCGAGAGCAACGTGCTCTTGCCGCAGCCGGAGGGACCAACGATCGCCACCACCTCGCCTGCGCGCACCGTGAACGAGACGTCGTCGAGCACGTCGAGCGCGCCGAAGCGGTGGCTGATATGGTCGGCGATCAGGTCCATTCAGCTCTCCGCCGTCATTGCGAGGAGCGAAGCGACGAAGCAATCCAGCTTTCTTGTCGCGGCAACGGAAGCTGGATTGCTTCGCTTCGCTCGCAATGACGGTTGATGCAGCATGAGTCTAATCCGCTTTCACATATTCCTTCGCAAGGACCGCATCGACGTCAAATCCCTTGTCCACGAATCCCTGCTCCTGCAGCCATTCGATCTGGTTGCCGACATTCTTCACGTCGAGCTTGCCGTCGGGGTCGATATAGGCGCAGTTACCCACCACCTGCTCGACCGGCAAATTGGTGTATTTGGCGATGATCTCCAGCAGCGGCCTGGTCTTGTCGTTGATATCAGCCTTGCCGTCCTTCACCGAAGCGAGGATCACGTCGTGATACTCGCGGTCGGCGCGCGCAAGCGCAGCCAGCAGCTTGGTCACCACCGGCTTGTTGGTCAGCGTCTTTGGTGAAGCAAACACCGCGCCTAGCTGCCACGGCGTCTCGTCACCGACCCAGCCCAGAAATTTCGCGCCGTCGCTCTGCATCAGCGGTCGCGCCGTCGAGACCGGCAGCAGCGCGGCATCGACCGTCTCGCCTTTCAGCGCAGCAGCCGCATTGGACAGCGACTGCAGGGGCAGCACCTTCACATCCGCCAGCTTGAACTTGTATTTGTCGGCGAGCAGGCCAAGCGAATAATGAAAGCTGGAGCCGACTTG
>DATEJC010000278.1:0-2656 GCA_035278345.1 Bradyrhizobium sp.
TCGGGCTATCAGGGCACGCTCGGCTCGGGTTTCCCGACCGCGCTTGGCGCCAAGGTCGCTCATCCGGACCGGCCGGTGGTGGCGATCACGGGCGACGGCGGCTTCATGTTCGGCGTGCAGGAACTGGCAACTGCCGTGCAGTTCCGCATTGGCGTGGTGACGCTAATCTTCAACAACAACGCCTATGGCAATGTGCGGCGCGACCAGCGCGAGCGCTTTGACGGCCGTGTGGTGGCCTCCGACCTCGTCAATCCCGATTTCGTCAAGCTCGCGGAATCCTTCGGCGCGGGGGCCGCCCGCGTCACGTCGCCCGATCAATTCAAGCCTGCGCTGGAAAAGGCGCTGGCGAATGGCGGGCCTTACGTGATTGCGGTGGAAGTCCCGACGGACTCGGAAGTTAGTCCCTGGGCGTTCATCCATCCGGCAAAGCCCGCCTAGACCTTTCGCCCCTGCATTCGCGAGGCGGCGATCACTAGCAGGCCCGCGCCGGCGACTGCCCAGCAGGCGACAGGGGCCCACTGCAGGAGCGGGGCATATTCCGGCAGCTTTTGCAGGCCACCGGCGACGGCCGCCATCCGCGCAAATGTCGCCAGCGCAAGTGCGGAGAAGACAAGGCCTACGACCTTTCCTTCCGCGCCGGTCTCGCCGATCGCAAGCGCAGCGGAGACCGCCGCCATCAGCATGCAGCCCCACGCGGCGCCTGCGAAGAACTGCGCCGCGATCATGAGGTGGAGATTGCCCGCGAGCTCGGCACCGATCACCGCCAGCGCGCCGAGCAGACCCGCTGCACCCATCACGATCAGCCCGCCGCGGTGCTTCACCACCACGCTCGCCGGAAACATCGCGATGTTGAAGCCGATCCAGAACACCGGCATCAACCATGGCAGATCCGCGGCCTGCGCGAAGCGCAGATAGAACGGTCCGCTATTGATCGAAAAATGCAACTGATAGCCGAGCGACAGGATCAGCATGGACGCGATGAAGAAGATCGGCACGGCGCCTAGCGGCTTCGCCGGTTCAGCCGGCTTTGCAGCAGGCGGATCCGCGATGTCGCGCTCCACCTTGGCCAGCGCCAGCGTCGTGAGCAGCAGCACCACGCCCGAGATGACGAAGGGCAGCCGCGGATCGTGGTTCTTCAGCACTACGCCGAGATAGGGCGAGACTGCGCCGGCAAGGCCATAGCCGAGCATAGCGAGCGCCGACAGGAACGGGATCGCAGGCTTCGCGCGGTGCTTGCCGAGCAGGATCAGCGGCGGCGCGCGCAGAGCCGACGACGTGACCGCCCAGATCAGGATCAACCCGATGAACCAGGCTTGCGCGCCCGGCCCGGTGCCGGCCACGAAGGGCAGCGCGACAAAGGCGGCGCAGGAGATCGCGGTCAGCACGCCGACGAACACGCTGAGCCGTCCCACCAGCTTCGACACCCGGTCGGCGGCAATTCCCATGGCGGTGTCGGTGATGGTGAAGATCGCCTGATCCAGCATCAGCAGAAGGATCACCGCCTCCGACTTTATGCCGACCTCGGCCGCGAGCTTCGGCAGGTAGATGACATAGGTTGTCCAGCCCAGGGTGAACACCAGCTGCAGCACGGCGAGATAGACGCCGGTGCGGTTGGCGGTCGTGCCGGCGGTGTCGGCCTTGAGCTCGGTTGTCGTCATGGAACCAGAATAGAGCGTCAGCGTGCCTTCCGGAAGGTCAGGTTGATGCGCCGGCGGCCGAGCGTCGCGTGCTCGCCGTCGGCCAGCGGCGCGATGCCGTGGAAAAACAGCCGCGACGGACCGCCCCAAACCACGACATCGCCGTGCTCGAGCCGGTAGCGCTGCGGCTTGTCGCTACGCCTCATGCCGCCGAACAGAAAAATAGCCGGCAGGCCCAATGACACCGAGACGATCGGGGCGGAAAAATCCTTTTCGTCCCGGTCCTGGTGCAGCGACATTTTTGCGCCGGGCTCATAGCGGTTGATCAGGCAGGCGTCCGGTGCGAAGCCGGCAAAGCCCGCTTCACGCGCCGCGCGCTCCGCCAACTCACGCAACACCGAAGGCATCGCCGGCCACGGCTTTCCGGATTCGGGATCGATGCCGTCATAGCGATAGCCGCGGCGATCCGTCACCCAGCCGGCCGCACCGCAATTTGTCATGGCCACCGACATCTGGTGGCCGCCCGGCGTGAACATGTGGCGGAATGGCGCCTCGGCTTCGATCTCGCGCAGCGCTGCGAGCAATCCGCCTTCGAGCGGGCGCGCAAACCCGCGCAGCAATACGGCACCCTCGGCCATCGCTTCGCGCGATGGCAGGATGCCAGCAGCGCTCTCGAACAAATCTGCGGTCAATGGGCTCGCTTATTTCGCATCGTGGAAGATGACGCCGACGGTGTGGCGATGGCCGGAGCGTAGCCGGCTGACACCATGGCGCATGTTAACGCGATAGGTCCCGCGCGTCCCCTGCACCGGGCGATGATGCACGGCGAACGCGACCCCATCGCCCTGCGCCAGCGGCACCACTTCGGCGCGCGACTGCATTCGCGGGCGCTGCTCGGTCAGCACGAACTCGCCGCCGGTGAAATCGCGTCCGGGTTCGGACAGCAGGATCGCAACCTGCAGCGGGAACACGTGCTCGCCATAAAGATCCTGATGCAGGCAATTGAAGTCGCCGGCTTC
>DATEJC010000279.1:0-16380 GCA_035278345.1 Bradyrhizobium sp.
TCGTCGACCTGAGGCTGGCCGGTGGCGCGGTCGATCGGCTCCTTCAGCCAGACGACGACGCCGCAAATGCCATTGCCGCATTTGCTGACCTTGACGCGTGCGTCGCCTTTCTCCGTCAGCCAGACACCGAGCGGTTCGGCCATCTGCGCCAACGCCGGCGCTGCACCGAGCAAAGTGGCAATGATTGCAAAGACAAAGCCGAATCTGGCCATGAAAACCCCCGCCTGCAAGCGGGGGCTTGAATAGCAACAATGGCGGATTCTGCAATGCCGCAGGCGGTCACGCCTTCGCCAAGCCGGCTACTTGCCCCAGCGCGTCAGGCGGACCGACAGCCCGGTAGAGAGCCCGAATACGACCATCGCAGCGCCGACCAGGGCAAACAGCGTCCATGCCGGCGCGCCCGATGCGGCGAGCCACCAGCCGCCGGCGGCGACGAGCACGAGGCGGATCGTGCCGGCCAGCACGGGGCCGCCGACTTTCGCCGCGCCTTGCGAGGAGAAGTAGAGGCAGACGCCCGCGCCGAAGAAGCCGAAGCCGGGGCCCGCCCACTGGAAATAGGAATAGGCGGCTTGCGTGACGCCGGGATCGCTGGTGAACAGCGATACCCACAGACCCGGATTGATCGCAACGACGAGGCCAATCAGGCCGACCACGAGCCCTGCGGCGGCGGCTGCAATCCATGCCACGCGGCGCGCCCGTGCGACGAGGCCCGCGCCCATGGCCATGCCGACCATCGGGATCGAGGCGGTGCCGAAGGCGAACGCGATCGGGACCAACAGGAATTCCAGCCGCGAGCCCATGCCATAGCCGGCCAGCGCCACGGTGCCGAAGCTCGCCAGGACTTTTGTGAAGATAACGATGGCCAGCACGGTCTGCAGCGGCGACAGACAAGACACCGCGCCGACCTTGAGAATGTCGAGGAACATGTCGCGCTGGAATGCGAAGCTGCTGAAGTTCAGCTTCAGCCGGCTGCGGCCGCTGGCGAGGTACCAGATCAGGAACAGCGCGCCGAGCGTAAAGGCCGCGAGCTGTCCGGCGGCGACGCCGCGCATGCCGAACTTCGGCAGGCCGAACAGGCCGAGGCCGAGACCGCCGCCGACCGTAACCTGGACGATCGCAACGCCGATCAGCACCAGCGACGGCGCTCGCATGTCGCCGGTGCCGCGCACGACCGAAGCGAGCGTATTGACCAGCCAGATCGATACGGCGCCGGAGAACAGCACCTGCGAATAATGCATCGCCTGTTCGAGCACTTCGCCGTTGCCGCCGAGCAGCGAATAGAAGCTCCTTCCGAGCACGAGCATCATCGCGGTGAAGAACAGGCCGGCGCCGGTGCCGATGATCGCCGCATGCAGCGCCAGATTGGCGGCACGCTCGCGATTGCCGCTGCCGAGCGCGCGGCTCACCGCGGAGGAGACGCCGCCGCCCATCGCGCCAGCCGACATCATCTGCGTCAACATCACAAACGGAAACACCAGCGCGATACCGGCCAGCGGTTCGACGCCGAGCCGGCCGATATAGGAGGTTTCGGCCACCGCAACCAGCGCCGTGCCGAACATCGCAATCGCGTTGGGCAGCGCGAGCCTCAACAGCGTCGGCAGGATCGGGGAGGTCAGCAGGCTATTGACCGCGGTCGCCGGCGGACGCGCGTCGACGGAAGCTTCAATGGTCATGCGTCACCGAATCCCCAGGGCAATGCTAATAGATTATGATCAACATATTATGAGGGGTGACCGGATTCAAGCCACCCCTGCCGGCGCAGGGGTCACCACGGCAGGCCGCATAGGTCAATGGTGCCCTGGCGCGGGGCGCGGACGATGTCGAACACGAAAGGCTGCATCAGGGTGAAGCGAATCCGGCCCTCCGGCTGCTCGCACCAGATGTCGCCGGTAAAGCGGTGCCAGCCGCGCGCTTCATAGAATGCCTCATTATGCGGCTCGCAGAACAGGATTGCGAACTTCACGGCTTCATTGGCGCGCATGGTCTGCACGGCCGCATCGAGCGCGAGGCTGGCATAGCCGCGGCGGCGGCTATCGTCGCGTGTCGACACGCCGCCGATGCCGCCGATATGCACCTTCTGGCCATTCCAGGTCACGGTGCGGAAATAGATGCCGACATGGCAGGCAAGCCCATTGCCATCGGGCGCATCGATCAGCACGCGCAGGTCGGCATGGGCCCATTTGACGTGACGCCACGGAAGCTTCTCCATGACGTGGTCCGGCCAGACGGCGTCCAGAAGCGGTTCGGCCTGCGGCCAGGAGGCGTCTCCGTTGAGGATGTCGATTTCGATGCTCATTCCGTCTGCCGTGCCGTCAAAATTGGGTGTGTTGAACCCGGGAGGAACCTTCTATAAGGGGTTCCGTTACCCGAAGTACCCCCCATTTTTGCGGACATCACCCCATGACCTTCACGCTGCCCAACCTGCCTTACGCCCATGACGCCCTTGGCCCCTACATGTCCAAGGAGACGCTGGAGTATCACCACGACAAGCATCATCAGGCCTATGTCACCAACGGCAACAACGCGATCAAGGGGACCGAATTCGAGGGCAAATCCCTCGAGGAGATCGTGAAGGGCTCGTTCGGCAAGAACGCGGCCGTGTTCAACAACGCCGGCCAGCACTACAACCACCTGCATTTCTGGAACTGGATGAAGCCGAATGGCGGCGGCACCAAGCTGCCGGGCCGGCTGGAAAAGAAGATCACCGAGGACCTCGGCGGCTTCGAGAAGTTCAAGACCGATTTCATCGCCGCCGGCGTCGGCCAGTTCGGCTCGGGCTGGTGCTGGCTCGCGGTCAAGGGCGGCAAGCTTGAGATCGCCAAGACGCCGAACGGCGAGAGCCCGCTGGTGCACGGCGCCACCCCGATCCTCGGCTGCGACGTCTGGGAGCACTCCTACTACATCGACTATCGCAACCGGCGTCCCGATTATCTGAAGGCGTTCGTCGAGAACCTCGTGAACTGGGACTATGTCGATCAGCTGTTCTCGAAAGCCTGATCTTCCCGGGTGACCGATTTTCGGGCGGCAGCGCAGAGCTGCCGCCCTTTTTCGTTGTGTGGTGATCCCAGTCATCCGACCCGAAGCCGGGCAGCGTCCTCGCATGGGCATCCGCAGGATGCGCATGGGCGAGCCCGCTGTTCCGTTTGCCTCACCGGGCCGCGGGGACTAAGCAGAACGGGATATTTCACCGCCTGACCCGATTCACTTGGCAGACTCCCAAAAAGATCCGGCCGACGACTCCGCCGAGACCGAAGCGCCGCGCAAGATGCGCAAGCCGATCGGCTGGTCGATGATGTCAATCGCCGTGCTGGTCGCGGTCAGCGTCGTGCTGGTGTGGCGCCGCGACGGCATGCACGGCGTCACGGAAATTCTGCTGGGCGATCTCGAGCTGTTCGGCGGGATCCTGCCGCGCGTGCTCGCCGGCTGCCTGCTTGGCGCGTTCATCGCGGAAATCCTGCCGCACGAAAAGGTCTCGCGCTCGCTCGGACCAGAGTCCGGCCTCAAGGGCCTTCTGATCGGCACCGCCTTCGGCGCGATCCTGCCGGGCGGGCCGTTCACCGCTTATCCGGTGGCGGCGGCGCTGCTCACGGTCGGCGCCGATTTCGGCGCGACGATAGCGATGGTGGTGAGCTGGACCTTGATCGGGTATGGCCGCGCAGTCGCGTGGGAATTGCCGATCCTCGGCACCGATTTCACCATCTGGCGCATCGCACTGTCGGTGCCGATCCCGATCCTCGCCGGTGCGCTCGGCCGCATCGTCTATGTCCGCATCTATCCGAAGGGTGAGGCGGAATGAGCGCGGCAATCTTCATCGACATCACGCTGTGGGGCTCGGTTGCCGTGCTCGCCTTCATGGTCTGGCAGCGGGGGCGCGTGGTGGCGCTGGCCTCGGCACGCGAGGGCGCGATGGACTTCATCAACATCGTGCCGCGAATTGCGCTTGGCGTGATCGGCTCAGGCTACATCGCCGCCGTCATCCCGCCGGAAGTCATAACGGGGTGGCTCGGCCCGGACAGCGGCTGGCTGGGGGTCCTGGCGGCAACCGTTGCGGGCGCAGTGACCCCCGGAGGCCCGGTGGTCGGCTTTTCCATTGCCGCTGTGGCGCTGAAGGTCGGCGGCGGGACGCCCCAGGTGATCGCCTATGTGATTTCCTGGGCGCTTTTTGCCTTCCAGCGGCTGATTTTGTGGGAAATCCCCTTCATGCCGGCCAAATTCGTCTGGTTCCGGGCTGCGGTATCGCTGCCGTTCCCCTTCCTGGCGGCGGCGCTGTCCATGGCCATCGGCAAGCCCTAGGTTCCGTCAGGTGGACTTAGGTAATGTTATAATATAACATTTTCCCATGGCTCACACCCATTCCCACGGCCAAGGTCATCACCATGACCATCATGGCCACGCCCACCACAGCCACGACCCGGCGACGCCGCATCCGGCGCAAGCGGCACCGTGGTCGATCCTGCGCATGACCGTGGCCGCGCGGGTCACCGCTGCAGTGGCGGTCAGCGCCGGGCTGTGGGGCATTGTGTGGCTGGCGATGCGATGAGCATGGCAGCGCAAATCACCCTTCGCGATGTCACGCTCGGCTATGAGCGGCATCCGGCCGTGCATCATCTCTCGGGCGAAGTCGCCTCCGGCGCGTTGCTCGCCGTGATCGGCCCGAACGGCGCCGGCAAGTCGACGCTGTTTCGCGGGGTCGCCGGCATCCTGAAGCCGCTGTCCGGCGCGATCGATCTCGGCGGGCTGGATATCCGCGACATCGCCTATCTGCCGCAAACCGTCGACATCGACCGCAGCTTTCCGATCTCGGTGTTCGATTTCGTCGGTACCGGACTGTGGCGCGTGACCGGCTTCTTCGGCGGCATGGGCAAGCGCGAGCGCGGCCGTATCGCAGCGGCGCTTGCCGCCGTCGGCCTCAACGGTTTCGAGAACCGCAACATCGGCACGCTCTCCGGCGGGCAGATGCAGCGCATGCTGTTCGCGCGCGTGCTGCTGCAGGACGCGCGGCTGATCGTGCTCGACGAGCCCTTCAACGCCATCGACGCCAAGACGTCGGCCGATCTGCTCCTGCTGGTGAAGCGCTGGCATGACGAGAAGCGCACGGTGCTGGCCGCATTGCATGATTTCGATCTCGTCCGCGCGAATTTTCCGGAAACCTTGCTCCTGGCGCGCGGGCCCGTCGCCTGGGGGCTGACCGCTCAGGTGCTGACATCCGACAATCTCGCCGAGGCCCGCCGCATGTGCGAGGCCTTCGATGACAGCGCCGCGGCCTGTGCCGTGGACGCAAGGCCCTCGCAAGCCGCCTGACATGATCGACGCTCTCATTACGCCATTCACCGAATTCGAGTTCATGCGCCGAGCGCTCGTGGCCGTGATCGCCCTTTCGCTCGGCGCAGCGCCAATCGGCGTGTTCCTGATGCTGCGGCGGATGAGCCTCGTTGGCGATGCCATGGCGCACGCCATCCTGCCGGGCGCGGCGATCGGCTTTCTGGTGTCCGGCCTCAATCTGTTTGCGATGACGACGGGCGGACTGATCGCGGGCTTTGCGGTGGCGATCCTCGCCGGCCTCGTTGCGCGCAATACGGAGCTGAAGGAAGACGCTTCGCTCGCGACCTTCTATCTCGTCTCGCTGGCCCTCGGCGTCACCATCGTCTCGGTCAAGGGCACCAACATCGACCTGCTGCACGTGCTGTTCGGCAATATCCTGGCGATGGACAACCAGACGCTGTTCGTCATCGCCTTCAACGCCACCCTCACGCTCCTGGTTCTCGCGGTGATTTACCGGCCGCTGGTGATCGAATGCGTCGATCCCGTGTTCTTGCGCACGGTGAGCCGCGCCGGTGCGCCGGCGCATCTCGCTTTCTTGGCGCTCGTCGTCGTCAACCTCGTCAATGGCTTTCATGCGCTCGGCACCTTGCTCGGCGTCGGGCTGATGATCCTGCCGGCCGGCATCGCCCGCTTCTGGTCGCGCGACATCACCGGGATGATCTGCATCGCCGTGTTGAGCGCGATCGTGTCGGGCTATGCGGGACTGGTGCTGTCGTTCCAAGCCGGAATCCCCTCGGGTCCGGCAATTATTCTGGTGGCGGCAGTGTTTTACGTGGTCTCGCTGCTGTTCGGCAGCTGCGGCGGACTGGTGCGGCAGGCGTTCCCCGGCCGCCATCTCGAAGCGTGACCATGCGGCAGCTTTGGCGATGGCTGGCTTGCTTCGCGCTGATCGCAAGCGCACTGCCGGCGCAAGCGGAGCCGCTGAAGGTCGTCGCGAGCTTTTCGATCCTCGGCGACCTCGTGCGCAATGTCGGCGGCAACGACGTCAATGTCACCACACTGGTCGGTCCCGATAGCGATGCGCATGTCTACTCACCGTCACCAGCCGATGCGAAGAAGATCGCCGACGCCAGGCTGATCGTCGTCAACGGCCTCGGCTTTGAGGGCTGGCTGCCGCGGCTGGCGCAATCCTCCGGCAGCAAGGCGAAGATCGTCACGGCGAGCAACGGCATCACAGCGCTCCGGTTGGGCGCCGATGCCGATCCGCATGCCTGGCAGTCCGTCGGTAACACAAAGATCTATGTCGCCAATATCCGCGACGCGCTGTCGGCCGCCGATCCTGCCGCCGCCCAACGGTTCGCGGCGAACACGCAGGCCTATCTCGCAAAACTCGACGCGCTCGACCGCGAGGTCCGCGAGGCCGTGGCAAAACTCCCGCCCGCGCGGCGCAAGGTAATCTCGACCCACAGTGCCTTCGGCTATTTCGCCGCGTCCTACGGCATCGAATTCATCGCCCCGCTCGGCGTCTCCACCGAATCCGAGCCCAGCGCGCGGGACATCGCGAAAATCGTCACCCAGGTGAAACAGGCGAAAATACCGGCGGTATTTCTGGAAAATGTCAGCGATCCCCGCCTGATGCAGCGGATCGCGGCCGAGACCGGCGCCCGGGTCGGCGGAACGCTCTATTCGGACAGTTTGACCGGCGAAAAGGGCGATGCCCCCACTTACATTGAGATGGTCAGGCACAATATAAAGGCCCTGACGCGCGCACTCGGCGACTAGGGCGGGGGCCACCCCGCAAGGCCTGAGCGGCGCCAAAATCCCGTTTTCGGAGCTGTTATGGCAGAGGCTGCAACTTCCCAAAAAATCCCCGTGACCGTGCTGACGGGCTATCTCGGCGCCGGCAAGACCACGCTGCTCAACCGCATCCTGTCGGAGAACCACGGCAAGAAATACGCCGTCATCGTCAACGAATTCGGCGAGATCGGCATCGACAACGACCTCATCATCGGCGCCGACGAGGAAGTGTTCGAGATGAACAATGGTTGCGTCTGCTGTACCGTGCGCGGCGACCTCGTCCGCATCATGGAAGGCCTGATGAAGCGCAAGGGCAAGTTCGACGCCATCATCGTCGAGACCACGGGCCTTGCCGATCCGGCGCCCGTCGCGCAGACCTTCTTTGTCGACGAAGACGTGCAGAAGAATGCGCGGCTCGATGCCGTCGTCACCGTGGCTGACGCCAAATGGCTGAGCGACCGACTGAAGGACGCGCCGGAAGCCAAGAACCAGATCGCCTTTGCCGACGTGATCGTGCTCAACAAGACCGACCTCGTTTCCAAGCCCGAACTCGCCGAAGTCGAGGCCCGCATCCGCGGCATCAACCCCTACGCAAAGCTGCATCGCACCGAGCGCTGCAAGGTGGCGCTGGCGGACGTGCTGGAGCGCGGCGCGTTCGATCTCGATCGTATCCTCGAAATCGAGCCGGCCTTCCTGGAAGCCGATGATCATGACCATGACCATGATCATCATCATCACAGCCATGACCACGATCACAGTCACAGCCATGGCGGGCTGAAGCACTATCACGACGAGGAAATGCAATCGCTGTCGCTGCGCACCGAGAAGCCGCTCGACCCGACAAAATTCATGCCGTGGCTGCAGCAACTGGTCGCGAGCGAAGGGCAGAAGATCCTGCGCTCGAAGGGCATCCTCGCCTTCAGCGACGATGACGATCGCTATGTCTTCCAGGGCGTCCACATGATGCTGGAAGGCGACCACCAGCGGAAATGGAAGGACGGCGAGCGGCGCGAGAGCCGCGTCGTCTTCATCGGCCGGGAATTGCCGGAGCAGGTGATCCGCGACGGCTTCGAGCGCTGCATCGTCACGTGATGAAAGAATTCGATTCCGGCGAATCCGCCTCCATCGTTTCGGTGACCGACAAGGTGCGGCCGCTGCCGCTCGGCATGGCCGTTTCGTCCGTGCATTTCCTCGGCGACAACGCCTGCTTCGTCGGCACCGAGGAGAAAGTCTCGATCGCTACGCCCGCCGGCGAGGTTTCGCAGGTGGAGGTGCATTTCGGCGCCATCCTCTGCGCCGCGTCGGACGGCAAACGCATCGTCACCGGCGGCGATGACGGCAAGCTCGTCGCGCTGAACGCCAACGGCGAAACGTCTGTTCTCGCGACCGACGCCAAGCGCCGCTGGATCGACTGCGTCGCGCTGCATCCGGACGGCGCCTTCGCCTGGTCGGCCGGCAAGACGGCGTTCGTGCGCAGCGGCAAGTCCGAGGAGAAATCCTTCGATGCGCCCTCGACCGTCGGCGGGCTCGCCTTTGCGCCGAAGGGGCTGCGGATGGCGATTGCCCATTATGGCGGCGTGACGCTGTGGTTTCCCAACATGGCCGCAAAGCCGGAATTTCTGGAATGGGCCGGTTCGCATCTCGGCGTCGTCTTCAGCCCCGACAACAAGTTTCTGGTGACCGCGATGCACGAACCGGCGCTGCATGGCTGGCGCCTCGCCGACAACAGGCACATGCGCATGAGCGGCTATCCCGGCCGCGTCCGCTCGATGTCGTGGAGCGCAGGCGGCAAGGGCCTTGCGACCTCGGGCGCCGACACCGTGATCGTCTGGCCCTTCACCAGCAAGGACGGCCCGATGGGCAAGGAGCCCGCGATGCTGGCGCCGCTGCAGGCGCGCGTCGCGGCAGTCGCCTGTCACCCGAAGCAGGACATCATGGCTGCCGGCTACAGCGACGGTACCGTGCTGATGATCCGCCTCGAGGACGGCGCAGAGATACTGGTCCGCCGCAACAAGGGCGTACCGGTTGCAGCCCTTGCCTGGAACGCCAAGGGCACGCTGCTCGCTTTTGCCGATGAAGAGGGTGACGGCGGGCTGCTGGAACTGTAACTTCATCATGTTGGAGCATGATCTTATCCGAAAGCCGGCTTCCACTTTTCGGGATCATGCTCTGGGGCGAAGCGATGAAGTTTCTGACCACGTTCCAGATTGCCGATTTCTTCGACACGCTGATTAGCCTGGCGGTCGCATTCGTGCTCGCCACGTTGATCGGCGCCGAGCGGCAATACCGCCAGCGCACCGCGGGCCTGCGCACCAATGTGCTGGTGGCCGTCGGCGCTGCGGCCTTCGTCGATCTCGCCATCCATCTCGCCGGCGCCGATGGTGGCGTGCGGGTAATCGCCTATGTGGTGTCCGGCATCGGCTTCCTCGGCGCCGGCGTCATCATGAAGCAGGGCATGGACGTGCGCGGTCTCAACACCGCCGCGACGCTGTGGGCTTCGGCTGCGGTTGGCTCCTGTGCCGGCGCCGACATGGTCGCGCAGGCGGTGGCGCTGACGATTTTCGTGCTCGCCGGCAACACGATGCTGCGGCCGCTGGTCAACGCCATCAACCGCATTCCGCTCGATGAGAAGACTTCCGAAGCCACTTACTACTTCAAGCTCGCCGTGACGCCGCACGCGCTGACGGCGATGCGCGACCGCCTGGTCGAGCAGCTTGAGGCCGCGAGCTATCCAGTCGCCGATGTCGATGTCGTCGAGATCGGCGACGGTCAGCTCGAGATCGTCGCCACGCTGGTTCCGACCGCTGCCGATCCCAATGAGCTGAATGCCGTCGCGCTCGAACTGCAGAAGCAGAGCGGCGTGCGCCATGCCAGCTGGGAAGTCAGCACTACGGATTAGCCGGTGTACTCATGAATCCTGTCCCATGACTGCCCTCGAAAGCGGCCGAATGGCTGCCCGGCGGCAAATTGTTGCAATGGGCAGTTCCCGGTCTCATTCCTCACGATATCCAGGACGCGCCCATAGCTCCTGATAGTTACGAAACCTCGCAAGTGTCTCGTCATATCGCGTCGGCTCGAGCGCCGGCAAAATTCGCTTCAACACTGCATTGATCGGCGCGGAGGTATGCCGAACGTATAAGTCGATCGGATCGAGCAAATGCCTCAGGTGCAGCTTTGGATCATAGTTCAGCCCGCTGCTGCGAAACCATTTGTACCCATTGTCGATCGCCCAGCTCACCAGGTCGCGAAACACGTAGTGATAGAGATGCAGATCGAGCGCGACATCGTAGTCGAGGCCTATGTACTCGGCATAGATCGCGTCACCGTGCACCATGCACGTTGCAAACGCGACAATCCGCCCGTTCTGACGCCAGAGGAAGAAGCGGACCTTGTCCCCCATCCGCCGCCCGAGGTCGCAGAAATATTTCTCGGTAAGCTTCTCAAAGTGCAATTTCGAACGCTCGTACACCTGGAGATACAGCGGGTAAACATGCGCGATAACCGGTGTCGCGTCGTTGGTGATGCTCATCTCGAGTGCGGAGGCCCTCGTCGTCGCCTCAAACTTCTTTCGTAGTTTCCTGCGGGTCGCACTGTTGAGCGCGCGCCTCATATAGTCGTCGAAATTTGCGTAATCGATACAGAGCTTGGTCATGGGCAGGCTCGGAATGCGGGTGAATCCGTGCCTGATCAAACACTCGAGAGCCGGTCGGTATCGAGCCGGGAATTCCTTGAAGACAACCAGCCGTGCTCCGAGCCGACGAGCCTCTCCCGCAATCGCTGAAGCCAAGAGCTCGACGCTGGGGCCTTCGCAGGCCTCGTCGCCGTCAAGATGCCCTTCACCCGCGACGCAGCCCACCATCAGCGTGCGCGCGCGCATCAGGCGTGGCCAGATACGGCGAGCAACGCCGATGAGCACGCGATAACGCGCACTCGCCCCGACCAGCAAATCCTGGTCCAGCAGGAAGAAGGGTTGCACGGCGGAAATCTGGCCGGCCGCATCCTTTAGAACGAAATACCGGTATTCGAACTCGGGGTGAAGAGTGTCCTCGACCAGTTCATAGTATCGATGGTCTTTGCGCTCGCTCGCGAAAGCGACCGTCCAGTGCGGACAGTGCTGCAGATCGTCGCGTGCAACGACTTCGAGACACCACGTCAATTGCATCGGCTCACATCCCGAGGCGGTGACGATTTTGGCGTTGAGCGCGTTAGTCTCGCTTACGGTATTGTCTCCTTAGGCGCCTGTTCCTGCCAGCTGCAGCGGCGCTCTCGCGCGCTCTCCTGTGTCAAACCTACCACGACAAACGACGTCAAGAAGCTGACTTGTCTGTCAGAATCTAACTCATTTTTCATTTGCGATTCCGAGGTTGGAACAGACCATCCTGATTGTGCATGCATTTGCGTTCATCGCGGCGTTGGTCGGTACGGCATTCGGGGAGCTGACTCTTGGCAATCGTGATCGGAGTTACAGGACTCGCATTCGAGGCCCGGATTGCTACGGACTCGTGCACGCTCGCGATCTGCGGCGGTGATGGCCGTACACTCCCGGAGTCGCTTGCAAGGGCAATTGCCGAGGATTGCTGCGGTCTCATTAGCTTTGGCGTCGCAGGCGGTCTTGCGCCCGACATCCCGGCAGGAACATCGATCGTAGGATCAACGATCATCTCGGAGACGATCGAGCTTGCCACCGACCGCGAGTGGTCGCAGGCCCTGCTTCAGCTTGTCCCCGACGCAATCTGTGGCGCAATTGTCGGGACAACGGCCGTCGTGGCGCATCCGGAGACGAAGCGTTCTCTGCATATGAGTACGGGTGCGTTGGCGGTCGATAATGAATCTCACGTGGTGGCGAGCGTGGCTGCGGCGCGGCATCTGCCCATGGCAGCTGTTCGCGTCGTCATGGATCCGGCGTCTCGCGAACTCCCCGCTGCTGCCTTGGCCGCCGTGCGTGCCAATGGCACGATCGATCCGGTCGCGGTTGTCCACGACATTGTGAGACGACCCGGCGAACTACCAATGCTGCTTCGGATCGCTCTGGACGCATTGTTCGGATTTGCAGCGCTGCTTCGCTGCCGTCAATTGCTCGGTCCTGGCCTGGGGGTACCTTCCCTCAGGCACTTTGGATCGGAGCCGGGCCTGAGCACGAGGTTCCGACTTGCGGCTGCCTCGATCGGTCGTGACGCACAATTGTGATGATCCGCTTTCCAATCGCTGCTCGAATGACGATGTAAATCGGATTACTTTACCAGCCTTGATCGACAGATAGCGCAGATCCGACGGTCGAGCTCAATGCTGAAATCAGCGATTGTTCGCATCACCGACGTCTGCACGCGCCACCCGTGGTACGTGATCGTAGTCGCGCTTGGGTTATCGGCGTTTTCAGCCGGCTATGCCGAACGGCATTTCGCGATCAAGACCGACGTCAACGAGCTCATGTCGCCGGAGCTGCCCTGGGCTCAGCGTGTACAGAACTTCCTGAGAGCATTTCCGCAACGGGAGATCCTCGTTGTGGTCGAGGCTCCCACTCCGGAACTCGTCGAGCAGGCGGCCGGTCGGCTTCAGGAGGCATTGCAATCCAATCCCGAGATGTTCCCGTCGGTTCGCGAGCCGCAGGGCGACATTTTTTTTAAGCGCAACGGCCTGCTGTATCTGCCGACTGAAGAGGTCAGGAAGCTGGCCGATTGGCTGCCGCGTGCGGGTAGCCTGCTTGAAACGTTGGCTGGCGACCCCAGCCTGCGTGGAGCGCTCGACGCCTTGTCGCTCGGCCTCGCGGCTGTGCCGCGCAAGGAGCTCACGCTCGACGAGATGGCGCCGACTCAGACGATGGCCTCCGAGACGATCGAAGCCGTCCTCGCCGGGCGGTTCGCAACCTTTTCCTGGCAAACGTTGGTCAATAGCGAGCCGGCCAAGGCGTCTGACCTGCGCCGCTTGATCGAGGTCCAGCCCAGGCTCGACTTCGGCGCGCTTGAGCCCGGCCGCACCGCCACAGATGCGATCAGGCAGGCCGCCGCGGACCAACATCTCGCGGCGGACTATGGCGCACGCGTGCGCCTGACGGGACTCATCCCAATCGCCGACGACGAGTTCGATACAATCAAGCAAGGCGCCTGGCTGAACGCCACGATATCGCTGCTCATGGTCATGGCCATCTTGTGGATGGCGTTGCGCTCGGTGCGGATCATATTTGCTGTGGCCGTCAGCATCACGATGGGTTTGGCGATCTCCGCTGCATGGGGGCTCTTTCTGGTTGGCGCGCTGAACCTGATCTCTGCCGGATTTTTCGTCCTGTTCGTCGGGCTCGGCATCGATTTTGGCATCCAGTTCAGTATCCGTTATCGCGCGGAACGGTACGACTGCGGAAATCTCGGTACCGCCTTGCACAACACTGCCGTGAAGGCGGGTGCGCCATTGGCGCTTGCCGCAGCAGCGACGGCAGCGGGCTTCTCCTCGTTCCTGCCAACCGACTATCGCGGTCTGTCGGAGCTTGGGCAAATCGCCGGCTCGGGGATGATCATCGCCTTTCTGACAAGCATCACGGTACTGCCGGCGTTGTTGGCCGTCCTCAATCCGCGTGGCGAGCCGCGTTCCATCGGGTTTTCGGCGCTCGCTCCGATGGATCGATTTCTCGAGTGCCATCGGACCGCGGTTGTGGCCTTCACGGTTCTTGCCGTCGTGCTTGCCTCGCCGCTGCTCCTGTTCCTGCCGTTCGATTTCAATCCGTTGCACTTGCGCAATCCAAAAGTCGAATCGATCGCCACATTTCTTGAGTTGCGCGACGACCCGCAGGCCGAAGTCAATTCCGTCGAGATCATCGCGCCAAGCTTGGCTGCGGCGGACATGATCGCGCGACGCCTTGGCGCGCTTCCCCAGGTCTCGCAGGCAATCACACTCAGCAATCTGGTGCCTGGCGATCAGAAGGAGAAGCTCAACTTGATTCGCGGAGCCGCCGCGACAATCGCCCCCTTGCTCGATCCTCAGGACATCGACCCGCCGCCGACAGACGATGAGACCATCGCGTCGCTAACCTCCACAGCCGACTTGCTTGCAAACGTAGCCGGCGCCGAGCGGGGACCCGGACCGGAGTCCGCAAGGCGGCTCTTGAGTGCCCTGTCAGGCCTCGCGAAGGCCGACGCGGCGCTGCGGAAGCGGGCCGAAACAGCGATCGTTGAACCGCTGCGGATTTCGCTCGAACGATTGAGGCTACAGCTCGAGCCGCAGCCGATCACGGCTGAAACGATTCCTGGCGATCTTGCCCGCGAATGGGTCACTCCCGAAGGGCTTGCCAGAGTACGGGTGCTGCCGAAGGGCAATCCGGATGATACCGCGGTCCTTCGCGATTTCGTCGCGGCGGTGCTCGCGATCGAGCCGAATGCGACGGGCGAGGCGGTGGCGCTTTACGAATCGCGTAACACGGTCATTCGAGCCTTCGTGGCGGCTGGCATTTTTTCGCTATCGGTGATCGCGGTGCTGCTCTGGGTCGCTCTGCGCCGAATCGGAGATGTCCTGCTCACCCTCGTTCCGCTGCTGGTCGCAGGCGTCGTGACGCTGGAATGCTGCGTCGTGTTCGGGGTTCCGCTGAATTTCGCCAACATTATCGCCTTGCCACTGTTGTTGGGGGTCGGCGTCGCATTCAAGATCTACTACATCATGGCGTGGAGGGCCGGAAAGACCGCGCTTCTGCAATCTGCCCTCACGCGTGCTGTGATCTTCAGCGCCATGACGACCGCTACCGCATTCGGTAGTTTGTGGATGTCCGGCCATCCCGGTACCTCCAGCATGGGCAAGTTGATGGCGCTGGCGCTCGTGTGCACCATGGCAGCCGCAGTGTTGTTCCAACCCGCCCTGATGGGTCCGCCACGGAAAAGAGGGGCCTGAGGTCGATGTTCCGGCTCAGGCGTTTGGCCGCACAGGCATTGATGCGGGAACCATGTTCCCCGCGGCCGGTTGGTCCCGCGAAGGAGTTTTGCGGTGATCGACATGCGGTCCGATGAGCAGAAACCGGTTGGCAAGGGCGATTGGCTGATTGCGGCCGCGCTGATCGCGGCGGGAACGGCAATATCTGCACTTGCGCTGGCCGAAATCAGCGCGAACCAGCCGCCGCATCAACTCGCGCAGGCGACGCAGCCGACGCCATCTTCACCGCCGGATACGCAGAAGGACGTCCCGGCCGAATCCAAGCCGGGCGGCACGCGTCCAACCACGCCGGCGCCTGAGCCCGCGCAGCCCGACGCCGGGATGACGAAGGGGAGTGCCCAGCCCGTGCGACCGCAGCGACCTGCGGAAAAATACGGCCCGCCAATCAAGGAAAAGTAAGCTGGTTCCGCGCGATCAGTTCAACGACAGCCACGTGATGTCGCAGCCGCCATTGCACTGATTGCAATGCGCGGGCATGCGGAATGTGCTGGCCAGCTCCCACTCCTGCGACTCATTGCTCCACTGCACCGTGGCCTCGGCAATGATGTCGTCCGACTGGCAATGCGAGCAGACCGGCGTCGACCGCGTCGCAGTGCGATTGATGATCCGGCCCGCCTTGCCCGGCGTCTCGACCGCGTCGAATGGATTGCGCAGCACTGTCTCTTTCATGTTTTCCGCCCGCGAATCGCAACTACCCCAACATGAAGATAATGCGATGATGACGCGCGTCATCTCCGGAAAATTCGGGGGCTGTGGATGATCATCCATAGCGGGCGGCGCATTGCGCCGACCCGATGGCGGTCGTCGCTCACCGCACCAGAATGTTCCGGAACTGCCAGGGATCCGATGTGTCGATGTCTTCCGGGAAAAGGCCCGGCCGATCTTTCAGCGGCGTCCAGTCGGTGTAATATCCCTTCACCGGGCCGAGATACGGCATCTGGATTTCCAGCAGACGATCGAAGTCCATCTCGTCGGCTTCGACAATGCCCTCGTTCGGGTTTTCCAGCGCCCACACCATGCCGCCGAGCACAGCGCTCGTGACCTGCAGGCCGGTGGCGTTCTGGTAGGGCGCGAGCTTGCGGGTCTCCTCGATCGAGAGCTGCGAGCCGTACCAGTAGGCATTGTTGTCGTGGCCGAACAGCAGCACGCCGAGTTCGTCAATGCCGTCGACGATCTCGTGCTCGTCCAGGATCTTCCACTCCGGCTGCCGCTGCCACGCCGCCCCGCTCATCTCGTGCAACGACAGCACCGCGTCGTCGCAGGGGTGGTAGGCGTAGTGGCAGGTCGGCCGGTACACGGCCTTGCCGTTCTCGCGCACCGTGAAGTAGTCGGCGATCGATATCGACTCGTTGTGGGTGACCAGGAACCCGTACTGGGCCCGCGGGGTCGGGGTCCAGGAGCGCACGCGGGTGC
>DATEJC010000280.1:0-8258 GCA_035278345.1 Bradyrhizobium sp.
GTCGAACAGCACGACATCATCCCATTGCGAGCCCTGCGACTTGTGCACCGTGAGCACGTAGCCGTAGTCGAACTCGTCATAGGGCTTGCGCTGTTCCCACGGGATGCCCTCGATGCCGCCCTCGAAACATTCGCCGCGCACCGACACCTTCGTCACCTTGTAGCCAAAGTCCTCGTCGGGCGAGACGCGCATGGTGACGATCTTCGATTTCGACTGCGCGCGCGACTTCACCCGCCACAGCCCGCCGTTGAACAGGCCCTTCTTGCGGTTGTTGCGCAGACACACCAGCTTGTCCCCAGCGACGGGCAAGGGCTCCTCGATGTTCTGCTTCTGGCGGATGCGCATGTTGTAGGCGCGCCGGGTGTTGTTGCGACCGACCAGCACCTGGTCGGTCTTCATCACCCGTTCGGGGTCGAGCTCCTTGCGCGAGATGACATCGCTTTCGCCGTAGCGACCGATCTTCAGTTCGCGCCCCTCGCGGATATCCATCGACATCCGCACGATCGGATCGTTCTGCGCCTGGCGGTGCACCTCGGTGAGCATCGCGTCCGGCTCGGCGTCGGTGAAGAAGCCGCCACCGGCGATCGGCGGCAATTGCGCGGGATCGCCGAGCACGAGGAGCGGGCAGTCGAACGACAGCAGATCGCGGCCGAGTTCCGCGTCGACCATCGAGCATTCGTCGATCACGATCAGCCTGGCCTTTGAGGCCGGCGCGTCGTCCCACAGTTCGAAACTCGGCTGCTCGACGCCGGATTCGCGGGCGCGGTAGATCAGCGAATGAATGGTGGAGGCGTTGTCGCAGCCCTTGTTGCGCATGACGAGCGCCGCCTTGCCGGTAAAGGCGGCGAATTTCACCTCGCCGTCGACTCCCTCGGCGACATGCCGCGCCAGCGTGGTCTTGCCGGTTCCGGCGTAGCCGAACAGGCGGAACACAGGGGGCGTGCCGCCCTTGCCCGGTTTGGCCTTGAGCCAGTCGGCAACGGCCTTGAGCGCGGAATCCTGGTGCGGCGTGAAACTGGTCATGGTTTGGGCGAGGGGAGAGCGCCGGCCCGAAGGCCGCGACTCGAGGGACCCTCAACCTAACCATTGAAACTGCCGGCGCAAGCTGCAGCGGCGCGTGCCAGCTACTGCCAGCCCGGAATGCCGCGCATGTCGGGCAGCTGGTGGGCGATGCCCTTGTGGCAGTCGATGCAGGTCTTCTCGCCCGTGAACAGGAAGCGCTGGTGGGCAACGGAGGCGCGCGGCGACTGTTTGGTGATGTCCATCGACTCGGCGCTGTGGCAGTTGCGGCATTCCAGCGAATCGTTGGCCTTGAAACGCGCCCATTCATGCAGCGCCAGTTCAAGCCGGTGGCCAGTGAATTTCTCGCGGGTGTCGATGCTGCCGAACAGATGGCCCCAGACTTCTTTTGAGGCCTGCATCTTGCGGGCGATCTTGTCGGTCCAGTTATGCGGCACGTGGCAGTCCGGACAGCTCGCGCGCACGCCGGAGCGGTTTGTGAAATGGATGGTGGACTTCAGCTCGGCGAAAACATTGTCGTGCATCTCATGGCAGGAGGTGCAGAATTTTTCCGTATTGGTCAGCTCCAGCGCGGTATTGAAGGCGCCCCAGAAGATGATGCCGGCGACAAAGCCCGCCATGACCAGCACGCCGAGCCCGAACACCGAGCTCGGGCGGATCAGCACACCCCAGAGTTCGAGAATGAAATTCCAGACCCGGGCGAAGAAGCCTGCGCGCGGCTGCGCGCCATCCGCCGTGCTCATCGCCGTCCACCCGGCGTGGCGCGGCTCAGCATGGTGTCGATGTCGACGAAATCATTGCTGACCGGCGGATTGGAGGTGCTTTGCGGCACATGGCATTCGGTGCAGAAGAAGCGCCGCGGCGAGACTGAGGCGAGGAACTGGCCGTCGCGGTCCATGAAGTGGGTGATCGAGACCATCGGCGCCTGCGACTCGGCGGTGCGCGCGCGTGCATGGCAGGACAGGCACTTGTTGCCGTTAAGGTCGATCTGGTAGCCGTCGATCGAATGCGGGATCACCGGCGGCTGTTCGGGATAGTTGCGTACTTCCCGCTCGGCCGTGTTCTTGTTCGGCATCATCGGCGGCGCCGGTCCTTCCTCGTTGAGCGGGGCCGGGCCACGCAGGCCGGAGTTGAGGGTTTGTGCGGCGAGCGAGCCTGCGCCGGCAACGAGAGCTGCGGCAAGCAAGGCGATGGTGAATTTCCTGACCATGGTCACACCACCTTCTCGATGCGCACGGCGCATTTCTTGAAGTCGGCCTGCAGCGAGATCGGATCGGTGGCGTCCAGCGTCACCTTGTTGATCAGCTTGGACTCGTCGAACCAGGGCACGAAGACGAGGCCCTTCGGCGGCCGGTCGCGCCCGCGGGTTTCGAGCCGCGCACGGATAAAGCCGCGCCGCGAGATCACCTTCACCTCGTCGCCGCGCCGCAGCTTTGCCTCCTGCGCATCGTCCGGATGCATGAAGCAGACGGCCTCGGGGAAGGCGCGGTACAGCTCGGGCACGCGGCGCGTCATGGTGCCGGAATGCCAGTGCTCCAGCACGCGACCCGTCGACAGCCAGAATGGATATTCCTTGTCCGGCGACTCCGCCGCCGCCTCGAACGGCAGTGCGAAGATGCGCGCCTTGCCGTCCGGGAAGCCGTAGAACTGGTAGTTGGTGCCTTGCTTCACGTAGGGGTCGCTACCTTCCTTGAAGCGCCACCTCGTCTCCTGGCCGTTGACGACCGGCCAGCGCAAGCCCCGCTCGCGATGATAGGTGTCGAACGGCGCGAGGTCGTGGCCGTGACCGCGGCCGAAAGAGGCATATTCCTCGAACAAGCCCTTTTGCGGATAGAAGCCGAAGGCCTTGGCTTCGTCATTGCCATAGCCCTCTTCGATGTCGGAGACTGGATACTTGTCGACGACGCCGTTCTTGAAGAGGACGTCGAACATGGTCTTGCCGCGATATTCCGGCTTCTTGGCGAGCAGCTCCTCCGTCCAGACTTCCTCCATCTTGAAGCGCTTGGAGAACTCCATCAGCTGCCAGAGATCGGAGCGCGACTCGCCGGGCGCGGTGACGAGCTGATGCCAGAACTGGGTGCGCCGCTCGGCATTGCCGTAGGCGCCTTCCTTCTCCACCCACATTGCCGTCGGCAGGATCAGGTCCGCACCAAGTGCAGTCACCGTCGGATAGGCGTCCGACACGACGATGAAATTCTCCGGATTGCGGAAGCCGGGATAGATCTCCTCATTGACATTGGGGCCTGCCTGCAGATTGTTGTTGACCTGCACCCAATAGGCGTTGAGCAGGCCATCGCGCAGCATCCGGCTCTGCAGCACGGCGTGGTAGCCATTCTTGTCCGGGATCGTGCCCTCGGGCAGCTGCCAGATCTTCTCCGCGATATCGCGATGCGCCTTGTTGACGACCACCATGTCGGCGGGCAGGCGATGTGAGAACGTGCCGACCTCGCGCGCGGTGCCGCAGGCCGAGGGCTGGCCGGTCAGCGAGAACGGGCTGTTGCCGGGGGTCGCGATTTTCCCGGTCAACAGGTGGATGTTGTAGACGAGGTTGTTGCACCAGACGCCGCGGGTGTGCTGGTTGAAGCCCATGGTCCAGAAGCTGACCACTTTTGTCTTCGGATCGGCATAGAGTTCGGCCAGGGCCTCCAGCCGGTTAAGCGGTACACCCGACATTTCGGCGGCCTTTTGCAGCGTGTATTCGGAGACGAATTTTGCGTATTCGTCGAAGGTCATGTCGGTGGCGTCGTTGGCTTTTGCAGCTCCTGTGGCCTTCTTTTGCAGCGGATGCTCCGGACGCAGGCCGTAGCCGATATCGGTCTGGCCGCGCTTGAACACGGTGTGCGCGTCGACGAACTTTTTGTTGACCCGCCCGGTCTTGATGATGTGGTTGGCAATGGCGTTGAGGATGTAGAGGTCGGTCTGCGGCACGAACACCATGCCGATGTCGGCGAGGTCGAACGAGCGATGTTCGAAGGTCGACAGCACCGCGACACGTACATGCGGGGCCGATAGGCGGCGATCAGTCACCCGCGTCCACAGGATCGGGTGCATCTCCGCCATGTTGGAGCCCCACAGCACGAACGCGTCGGTGGCCTCGATGTCGTCGTAGCAACCCATCGGCTCGTCGATGCCGAAGGTGCGCATGGAGCCGGCCACTGCCGAGGCCATGCAGTGTCGCGCATTGGGGTCGATGTTGTTGGAGCGGAAGCCGGCCTTGAACAGCTTTGCCGCGGCATAGCCTTCCCAGACCGTCCATTGCCCGGAGCCGAACATACCGACGCCGCTCGGCCCGCGCTTCCTCAGCGCGTCCTTGAACTTCTCCGCCATGATGTCGAAGGCTTCGTCCCAGCTGACGGGTGTGAACTCGCCATTCTTGTCGTATTTGCCATTGGTCTTGCGCAGCATCGGCCGCATCAGGCGGTCATGGCCGTACATGATCTTGGATAGGAAATAGCCCTTCACGCAGTTGAGGCCGCGATTGACCTCGCTCTTGATGTCGCCATGGGTGGCGACCACGCGATTGTCCTTGGTCGCAACGATGACGCTGCAGCCTGTGCCGCAGAACCGGCAGGGTGCCTTGTTCCAGTCCAGTTCGCTCGCACCGCGCTCGGTGACAACGTTGGCGGCAAGCGCGGGCGCCGGCATTCCGGCGGCGGTCGCGGCGATGGTGGCGGCCTTGAGCTTGAGGAGCTGGCGGCGGTCGAGTTCGGGGGTAGTCATTGCAGTTCTCCCGGCGTCAGGCGGCTAAACTTCGGTGGCGTGGAAAACCAGCGAGGCTGTATGCACATGCGGCAGCAGCGAAAGGGTGGTGAGTGTCGAGCCGAGCGAGCCGGTATCGGGTGCGTCGACCACGACGATGAGCTTGCCCCTGGGATCGCGGCCATGGATCTCGCATCCGCCAAGCGCGGCAATCGCGGCTTCAACCTCGTCGAGATTTTCCGGGCGGGCCTGCACGATGATGCTGGCGATCTCACTTTCAGGCGGCGTCACCACGCGGTCGGGATTGATGATGCGGCCCGTAATCAGGGCGCGGCGGTCGATGGCGGAGTGGGCAGCCATGATGCATGCATTTCCTTGTTGCGGTCAGTTTCTGGAGGGAGGGCCGGGCGGTCCGGCGGCGATCTGGTAGATCCAGACCGCCAGGCCGTAGCTGCCCACGGCAGCTACCGCGAGGGCGGGCATCATCACGGCAGTGAGGAACAGGAAGGCGAAGATTTCCATTCGCCTCCGCCGCGATCGCGCGTTCGTATCGCCGGTGGCCGACATACGTTCCCCTCGAACGGTTTAACGGTAAGCGGCTTACGGCCATTACCTGCCCAAACCCTAGGCGAGCAGCAGCGTCGCGGGTTGATCTGGATCAAGCGATTGGGAGCCGGTGGAAATCCTGCAATGTTCTCAACATCCCGCCGCAGGTTTCGCCGTTCCGTTCTCCCGTGCGGCGGAATTGCGTACCGCTGGACAGGAATCCGCTCGGGAATAAACTGATCCCAACAAAAATAGCGCCGGCCGCGGGAGAGACGTGATGAAATTCGGCATCTTTTATGAGCTGCAACTGCCGCGCCCGTGGGCCGAGGGCGACGAGCTCAGACTGTACCAGAACGCGCTGACGCAGCTCGAAACCGCGGACCGGCTGGGCTACGACTACGCTTGGGTGGTCGAGCATCATTTCCTTGAAGAATACTCGCACTCGCCGGCGCCGGAATCCTTCCTCGCAGCCGCAAGCCAGCGCACCAGGCAGATCAGGCTCGGCCACGGCATCTTCCAGCTCACCACCAATCATCCGGCGCGGGTCGCCGAGCGCGTCGCGGTGCTCGATCTTCTGTCCAACGGCCGATGCGAATTCGGCATGGGCGAGAGCGCCTCGATCACCGAGCTGACGCCGTTCGGCCGCGACATGGAGACCAAGCGCGAGGTGTTCGAGGAGGCCGTGCAGGCGATCTTTCCGATGTTCACCAAAATCGGCACCGAGCACCACGGCAAGTATTTCGACATTCCCCTGCGCAACGTCGTGCCGAAGCCGGTGCAGAAGCCGCATCCGCCGCTGTGGATGGCGTGCTCGCAGCTGCCGACCATCGAGCGCGCAGGCGAGAACGGTTTTGGCGCGCTCGGCTTCCAGTTCGTCAGCGCGGAAGCTGCGCATGCCTGGGTGCATGCCTATTACAACGCGCTCACCAGGCGGCTGAAGAAGCTTGCCGATTACGAGATCAATCCCAACATGGCGCTGGTGTCGTTCTTCATGTGCGCCGCGACGGATGAGGAGGCGCGCCGCCGCGCCGACGGCGCCACCTTCTTCCAGTTCGCGCTGCGCTATTACGGGCAGTCGCAGAACCGCCAGCGTCCCGCGCCCGGCACCGTCAACATGTGGGACGAGTACAACAAGTGGAAGCGCGAAAATCCGGAAGCGCAGGAGGCGGCGCTGCGCGGCGGCCTGATCGGCTCGCCGGAGACGCTGCGCAAGAAACTGCGTCGCTTCCGCACCTCGCATATCGACCAGGTGATCCTGCTCAACCAGGCCGGCAAGAACAGCCACGAGCATATCTGCGAGTCGCTCGAGCTGTTCTCCAAGGAAGTCATGCCGGAGTACAAGCACGATCCCGAGCACGAGGCGTGGAAGAAGGGCGTGCTCGACGGATCGATCCAGCTGGAAGAAATCGACACCGAGGCGTTCAAGGACCGCTACGGCAAGCTCGCGGTCAGCGTGGCGCCGAAAGTCGCGGCGGGCTAGCGCGCGCTTTCGAACGACAGTATCGTAGCTCGATGAAACGTCTCGCCAAGCGTATCGCCACCTGGGCCTTCTACGCCGTCGGCGCACTCGCGATCGCCTATCTCGCGCTCTATGTCTATGTGGCCTTCACCGGGGGCGACTTTGAGCCCGGCGATCCCATTCACATTTTCCGCAAGCCGGACGCGCCGAGCTATTCTTGAGCAGTACACCGGCATGACAGCCTCCTGGCTTCGTTGCGGGTCCTTGCAATGACGGTGGCCTATCCCGCCACCGCCGCGCGGTAGTCGCCGGCGCCGGCCGGCGTAATCGGGATGCCGCCGTCGGCATATTCGTTGAGCTTGTTGCGCAGCGTGCGGATCGAGATGCCGAGGATGTTGGCGGCATGGGTTCTATTGCCGAGGCAATGCTTCAGCGTCTCCAGGATCAGATCGCGCTCGACGTCGGCGACGGTGCGGCCGACCAGCGCGCGTGTCACCTGTTCGGCGGCGAGCGTGGCATGCGCCACGGCCGGCGCGGTCTTGGCGAGATCGAGGCGGTCTCCGTCAGGCGTGATGATGGCCTCGGTGCCGATCTCGTCACCCTGGCCGATCAGCACCGCGCGGTGGATAGTGTTTTCCAGCTCGCGGACATTGCCTTGCCAGCGATTGGTGGTGAGCACGCGCTTGGCGTCCGCCGAGAGCGGGCGCAGCGGCACGCCGTTGGCATCGGCATATTTCTTGGCGAAGTGCTGCGCCAGCTCGAGGATGTCGGCCGGACGCTCGCGCAGCGGCGGGATCTTCAGGTTGACGACGTTGAGGCGGAACAGCAGGTCCTCGCGAAAAGTGCCCTCGCGCACGGCGTCCTGCAAATTGCGGTTCGAGGTGGCGATGATTCGGATATCGACCGGCACCGGCCTGGTGCCGCAGACGCGGTCGATCACGCGTTCCTGGATCGCGCGCAGCAGTTTCGATTGCAGGCGCACGTCCATCTCGGATATTTCGTCGAGCAGGAGCGTGCCGCCGCTGGCCTCCTCGAACTTGCCGATGCGGCGGGCGACCGCGCCCGTGAACGCGCCTTTCTCATGGCCGAACAGCTCGGATTCCAGGAGGTGTTCGGGGATCGCGGCGCAATTGATCGAGATGAACGGCCGCTTGGCGCGCGCCGAACGGGAGTGGACGTAGCGCGCCAGCACTTCCTTGCCCGTGCCGGATTCGCCGGTGATCATTACGGAGGCGTCGGAGCCGGCAATCTGCTGCGCCAGCTTGATCACCTTGCCCATGGCTTCGTCGCGGTAGACGAGGTCGCGGGTATCATTGGCGACCGCGGCGAGCACGGCGGCGATCAGTTCGGGGTCGGGCGGCAGCGGGATGTATTCCTTGGCGCCGGCGTGGATCGCGGCGACCGCTGCGCGGGCATCGGATGAGATGCCGCAGGCGACGATCGGCACATGGATGTGCTCGGCTTCCAGCCGCATCACGAGGTCGCGGATATCAAGAGCCACGTCGACCATCAGGAGGTCGGCGCCCTTGCCGCC
>DATEJC010000281.1:0-9035 GCA_035278345.1 Bradyrhizobium sp.
GCTGGTCAGCCAGGCGTCGATGTCAGCGACGTCCCGGTTCATGCCGCGCAGGGTCGCGACCATCGCGTCGACCGACTTTGCGGGATACTCCGTGGTGTGCTTGTTGCCGGAAAAGCGCTCTTCCTCGTTGTTGAGGATCAGACGCGGCCCATGGGCCTGCGTCACCTCAACCAGCGAGACGCCGGCATTGTGCGTGCCGGGCAGACCAAGTCCCGCGAGATACACTGTCTCGCCGCGAGCGAGCTTGCCCCTGATATGCGCGATGCGTTGGTTGGCGAAGTCGGAGCCGAGCTCGTGAAAGCCCACCTTGCCCATTGTCTTGCGCGCGAGCCAGCGTCCAAGGCGAAAGCTTGCAGCGCCCAGCCGGGGATGACGCGGTCCGACCCGTGATTTCTGCGCTTCCAAGCGATCTGCCTCAAATGCTCCGTCGATATGGTGCCATACTCACCACATCTGGCTGTCCGCAACAACTCGTTTCGTCGCGCGGAATAAGCCTGGCAGCCTATGCGCGGCAAAGGGGAGGAAAGCAGATGCAGCTGAGCTGTTCGGCGAAGTCATCTCGGCTGAGGTCGGGCATTGAGAAGCGGAAGCACCACGGCGTGGTGCCTCCTTCCACTCGACCACTATCCGGGAATGTCGGGCTCGACGACGAGCGCGAGCTGCGCGAGCGACTGTTGCCAGCCGAGATAGCAGGCCTCGACGGGAATCGTTGTCGGCAGGTTGGCCTGTTCGATGTGGATCTCGGTGCCGCAGGAGACCGCCTTCAGCTCCACCGTGACCTCGATGACGCCGGGCAGATTGGGATCGTCGAAGCGGTCCGTGTAGCGGATGCGCTCGTTCGGCACGATCTCCAGATATTCGCCGCCAAACGAATGGCCGTTGCCCGTCGAGAAATTCGTGAACGACATTTTGAATGTGCCGCCGACCTTGGCGTCCAGATGGTGCACCTTGCAGGTGAAGCCGTAGGGCGGCAGCCATTTGGCCATGGCGTCGGCATCGAGGAAGGCGCGAAACAGCTTCTCCGGCTTGGTGGCGAAGACACGATGCAGACGAACGGTATTGCCTTGGGACATGACGTTGCTTTCTCCAGTTCAGAGCGGAGCTTATCGCACGATTTGATTGACTTGGCTCGGCCTCTGCCACAAGGACGCCCGGCCTTAAGGCGGACCGACACGCGGCCGAAAAAATTTTCACCGCCGAGCGCTTACCCGGCTTTGCTTCAGGCAACGGAGTGAGGGCGATGCTCCCCGCGGAACTGGCGCTGCTAGCCCGAGCTGAGCCGCACGCCCGCGCGCAAAAACTTCTGCGGATCGACGGCGTCGCCATCGATGCGGGTTTCGTAGTGCAGATGTGGTCCGGTGGAGCGGCCGGTCGAGCCGACCGCGCCGATCACCTGGCCGATCTTCACGGTCTCGCCGACCTTGACGTTGATTTCAGAGAGATGGCCGTAGCGGGTCGACAGCCCGTTGCCGTGGTCGATCTCGACCATGCGGCCATAGCCGCCTTGCCAGCCCGATGAGGCGACCTTGCCGTTGGCGGTGGCGCGCACGGGATCGCCGGTGGCGGCGCGGAAGTCGAGGCCGGTGTGCATCGCCGGCCGGCCGAGGAAGGGATCGCTGCGCACGCCGAAGCCCGAGGTGAACTCGACCTCGCCGATGACGGGCTTGCGATAGGGCACCAGCGCCAGCGTGCGGTTCAGCTTCTCGACCTGCACGCGGGTGATGTTGATGCGATAGAGCTGACGCTCGAAGGTGCTGGCGTCGGCGGACAGCTTTACGGGAACGAAGGGACCGCCGACGGCGCTGCGCGGCGCTGCCGCTTCGAGCTGCGCCATGTCGAGGCCGAGATCGTTGATGACGCCGCGCATGCGTCGCGCCCGCGATTCCAGACTATCTTCAACCGCAGAGAGCGCCGCCATTTGCCGCCGCTCAACCTGGTCGAGCGAGTTCTGCAGCTTGACCACAACATTGTCGAACCCCTGAACCTTGGCGAATTGGTTGTGCTGCGGCTTCACCACCAGCGGCGCACGCGATTCCAGCCGCGCTTCGCGATCAGGCGGTGCCACGAAAATGACGGTGTCGGAGATCGGCGAGGGCTTTGGCGTGCCCGACGGGGAATCGGCGGATGCGCCGCGGCCGGTTGGCCGCACCGATCCCGTGATCGAGGCATCCGGAATGGCGCCAAGCGCGGTAGCGCGCGATTCCAGCGCAGTCTGGCGGCGCATGATCTGGTCGAGCTTCTGGTCGAACTGCTCCTGGTCCAGCAATTGCCGGCTCGCGGTGCGATCGACGCGCGCGCGCAACTCGGCAATGCGATCTTCATAGGCGTATTGCATCTCGGCCTGGCGCGCGATCAGCCGCGTCAGCACGTCGTCACGGAACGCGAAATAGGTCGCGGTCGCCGCCGACCACATGCCGAGCAGGGTCACGGTGCCAACGCCGATCCAGAACACCACCGGCCCGAACCGAACCTGCTTGCCCGCGTGCGTAATGGTGTAGCCGGCCTGTTGCGCCCCCGGGTGCGCCGCCTGTTGAGGCGCTGCGCGGCGCAAGGGCGTGCGGCCGTGATCCTGCGGATGGTGGTGCGGCTGGTACTCGGAATGATGACCGGAACGATGCGACATCGGCACTCCCGCGCCGGTCGGACTGAAATTCCTACGGCTCAAATGGCGAGGCCGATTTGAACCCTGTCATGGTTAATTTTCAGGAAATGGGAACCGGTTGCGGATCCGTAAGTCCACGGAAGTCAAAGGGCTTGCGCGGCCTCCAGCACTGCTTCGGCATGTCCATCGACCCGGACATTGCGCCAGACCCTGGCCACGCGGCCGTCTGCGCCGATCAGAACCGTCGTGCGAATGATTCCCATGAAGGTCCTGCCATAGAGCGACTTTTCGCCCCAAGCGCCATAAGCCTCGAGCATTTCATGCCGCTCATCCGAGATCAGAGGAACCGCAAGCTGGTGCTTGTTCCGGAACGCCTCCTGCGCCTTCACGGGGTCGGCGGAGACGCCGAGCACGGCGGTGCCGGCCTTGGCGAAGTCGGTCCTGAGCCGCGTGAAGTCGATCGCCTCCCTTGTGCAGCCCGGCGTATCGGCGCGGGGATAGAAGAACACAACCAGCTTTTGCCCCGCGAAATCCGACAGCGAGATGGAATCGCCCCCATCGCGCGGCAGACGGAAGGCCGGCGCCTTCGCCCCCTCGGAAAGGGCCGCTGCCTTGGCGGCACCCGGCTTTAACGCTTTGGAGGCGGCCATCTGCGATGCTTTGCCGGGAGCTGGTTTGCGGGAGGGCGCAGCGGCTTTTTTGGCTTTGGCCGCTTTTGTTCGACCCGTTTTTGCGGCGCGCGCTTTCGTCGCTTTTGGTGAGCGAACACTCGCCTGTTTTGCGGCGGAGGATTTGCCGGAACGCCTGGAGGATTTCTTGCGCGTTTTCTTGGACATACGCCTTCCTTTCGACGCTTTCGGCGGCTCAATCAATGGAGTATTGCGGGTCTTGTTCGGCGGATGCGGATTCGCGCCGGCTGCTGGGCAATTCTGATGGCCTCGGAGTATGGTTACAAGGATTTCGAAGCACCACCCGTCCGCTCGTTGAAGGACTCGTTGGGGCCGGGAACGGTCCATAGTAAAAACCGGGGATTGGCAGCGATGCCGGCACAGGAGCGCTCGATGGGGATCGACGGGCGCGCCCTTGGCGGCGAACCAACCCGCAATCAGCGCCAGCACCGAGAGGCAATGGCAAGAAATTCGTCGCCCCAAGGACCGGCTGGAGCATCCCAGGCTGGCGGATCCCAAGGCGGATCGCGCCAAGGGTCGCCTCAAGGGTCGCCTCATGGGCCGCCTCAAGCGCCACCCAAGGGGCCGACGCAGCAGTCGCGGCCGCGCGCCGATTCGCAACGCCCGCAATGGGACGAGGGCGATTGGGATCGTGAGCAGGACGAGGCGGCAGGCCACCGCGCGCGAAAGCTTCTATCGGGTTCAGGCTCGGGCATTCACCGCATCGGCGATCGCGTCGGTGCGATGCAGCGCTGGATGATCGGCGAACGCTGGGTGAAGCGGCTCGCGATCGCCGCCGCGGCACTGACGGTTATCTTCGTGTTCTGCTTCGGCGGCTTGTGGTGGCGGCTCGGTGCCGGGCCGATCAATCTCGACATTGCGACACCGTGGCTTGCTTCGGCGATCGAGGAAAACATCGGCCACGGCAACACCGTCGAGGTCGGCGGCACCCAGATCGAACGAGCCGGGCGCATCCGCATCGCCGTGCGCATCCGCGACATCGTTGTGCGCGACCGCGACCGTGTCATCGTGGCCACCGCGCCGAAGGCGGAAGTGAAGCTTTCCGGTACCGCGCTGTTGGTGGGCCGGCTGCGCGCCGAAAGCCTCAATCTGGTCGATGCCGAGCTCGCCATCCGCATCACGCCGGACGGACAAGTCACGGTGTCGGCGGGCGAGACTGCAAAACCGTTGGCGACCGGCGTCGCTTCGAAGAAAGAAGCCGGGTTGCCGGCCACGTTCCCGCGCCAGGTCCCGGGAGCGCCGCCGGCCGCCGGCGCGCCTGCCACGCCCGCAGCGGACGGCGCGCAGGCCGGAATTCTGGCCGGTCTCGACTGGCTCGACAGCTTGAGCCTCACCGGTCTCGACGGTCAGAACCTCAACGAGATCGGCCTGAAGAACGGCAACCTCCTGGTCGACGACCAGCAGCGCGGCAACAAATGGTCGTTTGAAAACATCAGCCTCAGCCTGCGCCGCCCGAGCAGCGGCGGTGTCGCGCTCAGTCTCGGCGAAGAGGGCGCAAAGCCATGGTCGCTGAAGGTGACAGTCGGCCCGCCCGCCAACGGCGTGCGCTCGGTCGACATCAAGGCCGACAAGCTGCCGACCGCCAACATTTTCCTCGCGATGCGGGTGAAGGACCTCACTTACAGCGCCGATTTGCCGCTCTCGGGTGAATTAAAAGGCGAACTCGGCCGCGACGGCGTACCGACCTATTTCCGGGGCAAGATCGTCGCCGGTGCCGGCTACATCATCGACAGCGATACGCCCGACTATCCGATGGCGATCGACTCGGCGGAGCTGAACGTCGAGTGGGATTCCAGCCGCCGCGTGCTGGTGGCGCCGTTCAAGATCATTTCCGGCGCCAACCGGGTGACGCTGCTGGCGCATCTCGAGCCGCCGAACGGCAACGTCAATGACTGGCAGGCAGGCCTTTCCGGCGGCACCATCGTGCTGCCGGGCGCCGAGAATGAGCAGCCGCTGATCTTCAACCGCATCAACATCGGCTTCCGTTTCGACACCGACCGCAAGCGCGTGCTGCTGACCCAGGCCGACCTCAGCAACGGCGAAGTCAGCATCGCCGGCACTGGCGCGGTGGATTATTCCGGCGAGCCGCGGCTGCAGCTCGGCTTTGCCGGAACGCCGATGTCGGCTTCACAGCTCAAACGGGTTTGGCCGATTCTGATCGCGCCGGAAGTGCGCGAATGGGTGATCGAGCGGATCGAAAAGGGCCAGCTGCAGCGCATCGACATCGCCATCAATTCGCCGGTGCGCAATCTCTCGCGCAAAGGTCCGCCGATTCCCGATGAAGGGCTGTCGGTCAACATCGTGGCCAACGGAGTCACGGTTCGTCCGGTGGACCAGATGCCCGCCGTGCGCGATGCGGACCTGAAGGCCAGGGTGACGGGGCGCACCGTGCTGGTGACGATCGGCCAAGGCGTCGCCGACACGCCGGCCGGCCGCAAGATCAACTTCACCGACTTCAGTTTCGAGGTGCCTGACATGGCGCCGAAGCCATCGCCCGCCAAAGTCCGTGTCCGCGTCGATGGTCCCGTTCCCGCCGCGGCCGAAATCCTCGCTTCGGACCGGCTGAGCGATCTCGGGGGCACGCTGGTCGATCCCAATTCGAGCAAGGGCAATTTCACCGCCATCATCAACATGGGCATGCCGGTCAAGAATGCGCTGACCAAGGCCGATACGACCTACAATGTGACCGCCGATCTGACCGGCTTTGCCGCCGACAAGCTGGTGATGAACCAGAAGCTGGAGGCGAACACGCTCAAGCTGGCCGCCAACAATACCGGCTATCAGGTCAAGGGCGACGTCAAGATCAACGGCCAGCAGGCCGCACTCGACTATCGCAAGCTCAACGAGGGCGATGCCGATGTCAGGCTTTCGGCGACGCTCGACGATGCCAGCCGCGCGCGGCTCGGACTTGATCTCGGCCCTGCGGTATCGGGGCAGTTGCCGGTGAAGCTGATCGGCAAGATCGGCAGCGGCGATCACGAGAGCCGGCTCGGCGTCGAGGCCGATCTGACCGCGCTCAGGCTCGACAATATCCTGCCCGGCTGGGTCAAGGTGCCCGGCAGATCGGGCAAGGCCACCTTCAGTGTGGTGCAGAAGCCGCAGTCGACTCGCTTCGAGGACATCGTGATCGAGGGCGGCGGCGTCTCCATCAAGGGATCACTCGAGGTCGACCAGAACGGCGATCTGCTCAACGCTAACTTCCCGGTCTATTCGCCGACCGACGGCGATCGCACCACGTTGCGCGCCGAACGCGGCCAGGATGGCGTGGTGAAGGTGACGATGCGCGGCGACGTGTTCGACGCCCGCGGCTTCCTCAAATCGGCGGTCTCGGGCCGCGAGCCCGATGTAAAGAACAAGTCCAGGACCATCGATCTCGATGTCGATCTCAAGCTGGGCGCGGTGCAGGGCTTCAACGGCGAAGCGGTACGCAGCATCGATTGCAAGTTCTCCCGCCGCAACGGCGCGATCCGCAATTTCTCGCTCAACGGCAAGCTCGGGCGCGACACGCCGGTCACCGCCGACTTGCGCGGCCGGGCGCAGGGCCGCGAGGTGGTCTATCTCGAAACCAACGACGCCGGCGCCTTCTTCCGCTTCGCCGATACCTATTCCAAGATGATCGGCGGCCAGCTCGCGCTCGCGCTGGAGCCCCCGACATCGGAGCCCGGCCCCCGGGAAGGCCTGATGAATGTCATGAACTTCACGGTCAAGGGCGAGGCGGCGCTTGAGCGCGTTGCGGCGGGCGGAGCGCCGGGCACGCCGGCCGGCGTGTCGTTCTCGCGGCTGCGCGCGGAATTCACCCGCAACAGCGGCCAGCTCACCGTTCGCGAAGGCGTCGTGAAGGGGCCGGTCGTCGGCGCCACCATCGAAGGCAGCATCGACTATGTCGGCAACACCGTGCGTATGAGCGGTACCTTCGTGCCGATGTACGGGCTCAACAACATGTTCGGTCAGATTCCGGTGCTGGGCCTGTTCCTCGGCGGCGGCAGCAACGAAGGCTTGATCGGCATGACCTATGAAGTGGTCGGCACGCCCAATCAGCCTACGCTGCGCGTCAATCCGATCTCGATGATGGCGCCGGGCGTGCTGCGCAAGATCTTCGAGTTCAACACCGGTAAGCAGAACAATCCGGTGGAATTCCCGCCGAACAATTGAGCGCGTCAGGCTAGCGCCGCAGCGCCGGCACCACCAGGAACGGAATCATCCCGAGGATCACGTTCACCAGCGCGAACACGATCAGCGCATTGTAGCCGTGCGTGTGGTCGTGGATCAGGCCGCCGCTCCAGGAGCCGAAGGCCGAGCCGAGGCCGCTGCCGATCGAGATCGTGCCAAAGATCGTCCCGACGCGTTTGCCGTGGAAGAATTTCAGCGCGGTCGCCGTGATCAGCGGCCCGCGCGAGCCGATCATGCTGCCGAAGCAGATGACGAAGGCGGTGAGCAAAAAATAGTTCGGATACCACTGCAGCAGCCACAGGAAGAAGATTCCCGATATCGAGATGGCATAGCTGAACAGAACCGACGGCCGGCGGCCGATGATGCCGTCGAGGGTGGAAACGCCAACCATGCCGATGGTCAGTACGACGCCGGAAAAGCCCCAGGCGGTGGCGGCCTGCAGCGGATGGAAACCGGCATCGATCAGGAAGGCGACGATTTGCGCCGAGATGGCGTACATGCCGACCGCTGTGAAGAAGAAAGTCGAGAACAGCGCCCAGAAGACGTGATGGCGTGCCGCGCTGCTAAGCGTCCAGCCACTGTCGACGATCTCGGCTTGCGCCTTCTGAACGATGTTCGGGGAGCCCCTCGCAAACAGCCGCCACGGCAGGAGCAGCAGCGGCACCACGAGGCAGAGCACGGCGATGCCGAACCATTGATAGGAATCCCGCCACCCGATGTGGTCGATCAAGAGCTGCGAGGCCGGAAGCAGCACCAGGACGCCGCCGCCCATGGCGGAATAGACCACCGCCATGGCGGTCGGCAGCCGCGGCCCGAACCAGCGCCCGAGCAGGATCGAGTTCGGGACATTGCCGACCAGGGCTATGCCAAGTCCGACGCACAGGCCCACGGTGAGCTGGAACTGCCACAACGACTGCGCGCGCGAGGCGACGAGGAAGGCGCCGCCGAGCAGGGCAAGGCCGAGCGCATAGACCGTGCGCGGGCCGGAGCGGTCGAAGAGGCGGCCGACCAGCGGCGCGGTCAGGCCGCTCATCAGCCAGGTCAGCGAATAGACCGAAACGACCTGCGCGCGGTCCCAGCCGAAATTCTCCGATATGGGTTTGAGGAAGACCGTGAAACTCTCGCCGAGGCCGCGGCCGAGCACGGACAGCGCAAAGCACAGCGCCAGCACGTTCAGCGCGACACGCGCCGGCTTCAGCGGCTTGGTCGGCGCGTGCTGTGACGTGTTCTGATCCATGGCGGGAAGGAGCGCCTTTTCCCGCGGAAGGAACAGGGGTCTTGCGCGAATACGGCTATGCAGGACCGGCTAGGCCCGCAGCAGGACGTGACGCTTCTTGCCGAGCGAGAGCTTTATGACGCCTTCGCCGGTCAGGTTATCAGGTGTGAGCGTCATCTTTTCGTCGGTGACGGCGACGTCGTTGACGCGCAGGCCACCGCCCTTGATCTGACGCCGCGCTTCGCCGTTGGAGCCGACCAGCCCCGCTTTCACGAAAGCCGCGAGTACGCCGACGCCGGCATCGAGCTCGCCGCGCGGAATTTCCACTGTCGGCAGGTTTTCCGCGATCGCGCCTTCC
>DATEJC010000282.1:0-6604 GCA_035278345.1 Bradyrhizobium sp.
GCCAGCGCCTTGGCCTTGGCCTTGTCACCGAACAGCTCCAGTGCAGCCGGCGACGGGCCGACAAAGACAATGCCCTCCTCCGCACAGCGCCGGGCCAGAACGACGTTCTCGCTGAGGAAGCCATAGCCGGGATGCAGTGCATCGCAGCCGGTCGCCTTGGCCGCGCCGATCACCGCCTCGATATCGAGATAAGCCCGCGCGCCGCGGCCCGGGATTTCACGGGCTTCATCCGCGGTGCGGACATGCAGCGAGGAGGTGTCGTCAGCGGGATGGATCGCGACGGAGGCGAGACCCGCCTCTCCGGCGGCGCGCGCGATGCGAATGGCGATCTCGCCGCGATTGGCGATCAAGAGCTTGCTGAACGACATGCACGGTTTCCGTCTGAACCCAGCGATCCCGCATCGTGCGGTCGGGCACGATACGCAGGGATCCCCCAAGCGCATTGAATGCCAGCGAGACCACCAGAATGGCAAGCCCCGGCGCATGGTCCGGCGCGATCTCCAGATGCCGGCAGGCCCGGGCCGGTCACATGAAACCGGGATTGCGGGGCAGATAGCGTTGCCAGTCGCCGAATTCCTCTGCCGACATTAGCAGCATCGGAAAGGTGATGCGCATGCCGCGCGCCGTAGCGATACCAAGCGCCGCGGCGCTCCCACCGGGCAGAAATGCCGTCACCTGCGAAGCTCCGCTTTCGGCAGCCAAGTCCAGCGCCGTTGCGAACGCAGCGCCCATGTCCTCGCGTTGCAGGACCGCGACCGGGCCGACATGGCCGCTGGCGCTGACATAGGCATAGCCGACGCAATCCTCGCCCCGGTAAAGCAGGACGCCTCGCACAGCGCCGTCACCGCGCAGGAATGCGTGATGCTTCTCGCGCGAAAAGCCGAGCGCGCTGCCGTCGAGCCGCGTCAGCAGTTCGCGGTGTGCCGGTGTGCCCGCCATGTCCACGGCACGCAGCCGATCGGGCCGGGACAGTGGTTTCAGCGCAGCGCGCTCGCCCTTGAAGAAAAGCAGCGGCAGCCGCGGAAACATGCCATGCTTGATGTAAAGCCCCTGCGAGACCGTGTTGAAGGCGAAAGTAATGAGCGCCCGGTTGCGGGCACCTGCCTTTCGGGCATGCTCGAAGGTACGCGCCAGAAGCGCACCGCCGGTCCCGTCGCCCTGACGGCCGGGATCGACGAACAACTCCGCCAGGAACCAGAAGTCGCCATTCACCCAGCTGAAGGTAAAGCCGACAATTTTGCCGCCGGCCTCGGCCACCCAGAGGCCGTCGGGATCATCCTTCAGCGAGAACAGCTGAAACTCCGCAGGGCGCAGGCTCGCCATCGAGCCAAAGCCATGGCGCTCCGAGAGGTCGTTGATACTGCGAACGACCAGCTCCTGGGCGGTCTGCAATTCGTCGGCACGGGCGGGTCGGATGATCGGCTGCATATCTATTCCCGGCGACCATCAAACCTTGACGAGCAAACGATGCAAGCGGAATTTTCTCCCGTTTCGCGGAATCTGCGGCGATTTCGCATGCGCGGCAGCGGATGATGCAGGCCATGCACAGTTGTCGATCGGAGACCAACCGTCTATGGATTTGAAAAAAGCGCACTGAAAATTGGGGCAGGAAACATGAAGAAGGCCACGGTCAAAAGCGTCGAAACCCTTTCCTGCGATGCCGGCTGGCGGAATTATCACTTCGTCAAGATCGTCACTGAGGACGGCATCGTCGGCTGGAGCGAGTATGACGAGGGCTTTGGCGCACCGGGCGTGACCGCCGCCATCGAGCGGCTGTCGGCGCGCGTGGCCGGCAAGAACGCCTTCCAGCACGAGCGCATCTATGCCGAGCTGTTTGCCGCGACGCGTCCCGCTGCCGGCGGCGTGGTGGCGCTGGCTATTGGCGCCATCGAGAATGCGCTGCTCGATGTGAAGGCCAAGGCGCTGGGCGTGCCCTGCTACGAACTGCTGGGCGGCAAAATCCGCGACCGCGTCCGGGTCTACTGGTCGCATTGCGCGACCTGGCGCATCAATCATCCCGACTGGTACAAGCCGCCGATCACCAGCCTCGACGGCGTCAAGGCGATCGGCAACGAGGTGCGCGAAAAGGGCTTTACCGCGCTCAAGACAAACATCTTCCTCTACACGGACGGCAAGCCGATGGGTTGGCGGCCCGGCTTCGGCTCGCCCTTCGAGCCGGAGATCAATGTCGATCGCGCAGTGCTGCGCAATCTCTGCATGCACCTCGAAGCCATCCGCGACGGCGCCGGCCCCGATGTCGACCTGCTGCTCGACCTCAACTTCAACGCCAAGACCGAAGGATATCTCAAAATCCTGCGCGCCATCGAGGAGATGGACATGTTCTGGGTTGAGATCGATACCTTCAATCCCGAGGCGCTCGGCTACATCCGCCGCCAGAGCAGGCACCCGATCTCATCCTGCGAGACGCTCTTGGGCCTGCGCGAATTCCTGCCCTATTTCCGCGAGCAGGCGATGGACGTTGCGATCATCGACACGCCGTGGAACGGAGTGTGGCAGTCGATGAAGATCGCCGCCGCTGCCGAGCATTTTGAGGTCAATGTCGCCCCGCATAATTTCTACGGGCACCTGTGCAGCATGATGAACGCGCATTTCTGCGCCGCAGTGCCGAATTTGCGCATTATGGAGACCGACATCGATCGGCTGGCGTGGGATCACGAGCTGTTCACGCATGTGCCCGAATATGTCGACGGCCACCTGATCATCCCGGACCGGCCGGGCTGGGGCACCGAGCCCAACGAGGAAGGCCTGCGCGCCCATCCCGCGAAGAGCAAGGGTGGACTGCTGAGTTACGGGCCGGTGAAACGCTAGCACGTAGCAATCCATAGGCTGGCCGGCTAGTTTTCTTCATTCATCGAGGCCAATCAAGCCCGCGTTATAATATTGCTGACATTCTGACGATTGCAGCAGGTTCGGGGAGAAGATAGGTGCGCAAGATCATTGCCGCTGTTTATTTTGTACTTATGATTGCATCTTCATCGTCGGTTCTGGCGTGTCCATCGCTGGACAAATCAGCGAATGACAAGGTTCGTTATTTGCTATGTGAAGAGGGCCTGTACGACAGAAAGCACAAAGCCTACTTCTTCAAGATTCAATTCAATGGCCTGCGAATTACGACAGATCCGCGGTATGCGACAGATATTTATTTCAGCAGTCGAGACCCGCTTTATTCAAATCAGGAACTGTCAATGTTCCTTGACCTCAACAAGGACCCCATCCTGATCTTTCGACGAAAAGAGCTGCAGGAAAAAACGTTTCCAACTATTTCCCTCGCTCACATCGTGGCTGAGAACATGGTGGATGAAAACGGGCTCGCGGTGGGTAAAAAGCCCGAAGAAAAATGGATATCGGAGAACTGCTCCTTCAGTGAAGGGCTGCACGTCTGCACCGTCTCTTTCATCAAAGCGAGAACGAATCAGAAGGCGTTCTATGTCCTGGATTCAGCCAAGCGGGTGAAGAACATCACGATCTCCTATAGCTATTGAACACTTCCGCAAATCGACGTCGCGCAAGAACTGGTTGCGCTCGCGCGGATCAATCGGCCGCGCAGCGTCCATGATAGCCATCAGTTCATCGTCGGACAGCGAGAGCGGCATGGGCCTAATGCAATTGACAGGCCATCACCCCGCTTCGCTTCGCGAGGCGCTCCTCTCCCACAAGGGGGACAGGGTAAGAACAGCGCCTAGCGCAGGGTTATATCCAGCCACCCAAGTGCGTTTACGCCGACGCGATCACCGGTATCGACCAGCACTGTGGTGGTCTCGGCTTCGATGATCGCTGGCCCCTCAAGCGAATGGCCGGGTTGCAATTTGTCGAAAGCGTACACCGGGATTTCACGCCAGCCGCCAAACCAGGCCTTGCGCGTTCCTTGCGGTTTACAGGCCGAGGCCTGTGCCGCGGCCGTCGCCTCCTCACCGCGCGGCGACACCTCGCCGACGGCGGCGACGCGGGCGTTGACGAATACGACTTCCTGGCCGGGCGACGAATAAGTGTAGAGCTCTTCGTGGCGGCGATGGAAGCGCTCCTCGATCTGATCGACCAGCGATGGCGCTTTCCAGTCGAGCCCGTCGAGCGAGACGTCGATCTCAAAAATCTGCTCGCCGTATCGCATCTCCGCAGAGCGCTCGATGCGGATCGGCCCGTTGAACCAGCGCTTCAGCCGACCCTCGGCCTGCTTCTCCAGTTCCGCAAACAGCGCGCGCACTTCATCGGCCGTGATGCGTCCGCCCGCACCATAATGGGTGCGGCTCACTTCGTAGCGGAGATCGCTGGTCAGCATGCCCCAGGCCGACAGCACGGACGCCACCGTCGGCACGATGATGCGCTTGATCTCGAGTTCGCGGGCAAGCTCGGCCGCGTGCAGCCCGGCAGCGCCGCCGAAGCTGAGCAGCGCGAATTTGCGCGGGTCGACGCCACGGCGCAGCGTCATCAGGCGGATGCCGTCGGCCATCTTCAAATTGATCATGCGGTAGATGCCAGCCGCGGCCTCGAGCCGCGTTAGACCGAGCGCGGTGGCGACACCATCGACCGCTGCCTCCGCCGCCGCACGATCGAGCGGACGTGCGCCGCCCATGAAGGCGGAAGCATCGAGATAGCCGAGCACGACGTTGGCGTCGGTCACCGTCGCGGCTGTGCCGCCGTTGCCGTAACAGGCCGGGCCCGGCACCGAGCCCGCGCTTTCCGGCCCGACGCGCAGCGTGCCGCTGCCATCGACGCTGGCGATCGAACCGCCGCCGGCGGCGATGCTGGCGATATCAAGGCTGCGCAGCGCAATGCGCTGGCCCGCGAGCATGCCATCGGCGGAAAGCGAGGCCTGCCCTTCTGCGATCAACGAGATGTCCGTCGAGGTGCCCCCCATGTCGAAGGGCACGAGATCGGCGATTCCGACGAGATCGGCGCAGCGCCGGCCGCCGGACACGCCACCGGCCGGGCCCGACAACACCGTGCCCGCGGCAAGCCGCGCGGCCTCCTCCACCGGCGCCATGCCGCCATGCGACAGCACGATGAAGAGGCTGCCCTTGAAGCCGGCTTCGATCAGCCGCTTTTCCAGATTAGTCAGATAGCGCCGCACCACCGGCTCGACATAGGCGTTCACGACCGTGGTCGAGACGCGCTCATATTCCTTGATCTGCGGCAGCACGTCGCTGGAGCGTGAGACCGAGACGCCGGGCATCACAGCGCGCAGGCGCTCGACGGCGGCGAGTTCATGCGCGGGATTGAGATAGGCATGCAGGAAACACACTGCGATCGAATTGGCGCCGGACTTTTTCGCCGCATCGATCGCCGCATCCAGCGAGCGCGCATCGAGCGGGATCGCGGCGCTGCCGTCGGCTTTGAGCCGCTCGCGTACGCCCAGCCGGCGCTCGCGCGGCACCAGCGGCTCCGGCGGCGGCGAGCGCAGATCGTAACGATCCGGCTTCAGGCCTTCGCGCATCTCGAGGACGTCGCGGTGACCTTCGGTGGTCAGCAACGCGACTTTGGCGCCCTTGCGCTCGAGCAACGAATTGGTCGCCACCGTGGTGCCGTGCACGAGGCGATCGGTCTTCGCCAGCATTTCGGCGCGCGTGACGCCAAGGCGCCGCGCCAGCTCTTCCAGCCCCGCCATCACGCCAAGCGACTGGTCCGCCGGTGTGGAGGGCGATTTCGCAAATACCGTGCGCCCGGTCTCATCTGACGCGACGAGATCCGTGTAGGTGCCGCCGACGTCTACGCCGATCGTGTACATGGTCAGGCCCGAATCTCCGCCGAAAGATCTGATGTCAGGCCCTGTTCTTCATCGTGTTTGCGCGCTTCCGCCGTGCGCTTTTCCGGCGGACCCCAGCCGCCGCCGCCGGAGGAGCGTATCTCCAGGCAATCGCCGGGGTGCAGCGCGATCCCGACCTCCTTGGTTCGCAGCGCGCGCGGCGGACGGCCTTCCGACAGCAGGCGATAGCGATGCGGCGCGCCGTCCTTGCCGCCGAGCATACCGCAGGGCCCGTAGCGCACGCCCTCGCCCGCGGTGTTGCCCAGTGCGGGCATTTCCGTCTCCAGCACCATGTCCAGGGAGACGCCGAGCCCGCCGCGGAATTGGCCGTCGCCGCCGGAACCGGGACGGAATTCATGGAGTCGGAAGTAGAGCGGAAAGCGCACTTCGGCCACTTCAAGGCTGCCGAACTTCAGACCGCCCACGCTGTGCCACTCGCCGATCGACGAATATCCGTCGCCGCCGGACGATGCGCCGCCGCCGGGACGCGCCTGGAACATGTGCCAGATGAAATTGCGGCCATTGCGAGGATTCTCGCCCTGAATGGCGATGCGGAAGCGGCGACCCCACCCGGCCATCGCGCGCTCGGGACAGGAGGCCGACAGCGCCTTCACGATCGCCTCGACGATCTCGTTGGAGGGATGGCTGGTGCACAGCGTCACCGGCCGCCCAGGATCGGCCCAGACGATCGTGCCCTGTTTCGCGATCACCTTCAGCGGCCGCAGCGCGCCGTCGTTCTTGGGGATTTCCGGGTCGATCAGATAGGCGAACGCCATCGCCACCGCCGCCTGCATGTTGGCGTGCGATGAATTGACGAAGGCGGTCGATTGCGGATCGGACCCG